>JAYTWO010000372.1:0-2488 GCA_043743415.1 Planctomycetota bacterium | reverse complement strand
CACATCATGCTCCGCCGCCTCACCCAACCACCAAAACGGTCCCACGAAAACGAACACCGCCTCGCCCACATCGCCTGACTTACCGGAGGCCCTCTAAGTAGACTCGCACTGATGCGGGGCAATCGGAGAACTTCAACCCAAATGCGTGCTTGATGAATTGGTAGTAGAGAATATGGTATTTGTCTCGCACATGCCGGGGCGTTAGGCCGACTGGAACTTGAGCGTTTTGCGTAAACATGATCCGCACTTTCGCTTTATCGTTTTTGATCAGATCAAAAAAACTTGCATCAGTGCGATGTACTTATCCAGGTAGAGCTCGGTGACTTTCTGCCATTTGACCTCCTTGAAGAGATTGTTGGCGATCTTGGTGTCTCTGATCGTGTTTGTTACTTTCTCCAGATCAGGGGAGCGGACCAGAACGCCCCCGTAGAAATTCGAGAAATAGAGCCCCTTGTCGTCGGACTCATCGGCGTAAATGACATACTGCATCGTGTTGTTCTCATGCTGGAAACTCGCATTCCAGTCACCCTGCGGGATGGGGCGTCTGATGGATACCGTCTTTAGGCTACCCCTGTGCCGCCACGAACTTCGCGATTGCGGCGTAGTCACCCTTTAGCGACTGATACAGATGGGCGTAGAGCGGATACGCGGCGTCGTAGAGCTTCTTCGTCTTGGCATCCGGTTGCCAGGAGTCGGTGACTTTGATCGTCGCGTCGCAGGCTTCGACGATCGTCTTGTAGGCCCCGGTGCCGACCGCAGCCAGCAGCGCGACGCCGAAGGCTGGGCCTTCGCTGGCGTTGATCGTGGCGGTTTTGACGCCGTAGATGTCGGCTTGCAGTTGCCGCCAGAAGGCACTTCGCGCTCCGCCGCCGGAGAGGCGGACCTCCTTCACAGGCACCTTCATCTCCTGAATGATTTCCAGACAGTCACGCATCGCGAACGTGGCCCCCTCGATGACCGAGCGGGCCATGTGAGGCCGCCCGTGCCGCAGGCTCAAACCGATCCACGCGGCGCGGGCATACGGGTCGGCATGCGGGGTCCGCTCGCCAGTCAGATACGGCAAGAAGAACAGCCCCTCGCTCCCCGCCGGTGCCTGCTGGGCCTGGGCGGTGATGACCTCGTACGGGTCTTGCCCGAGCGACTTCGCGACGGCGGCCTCGCACTGACCCAGCTGGTTGCGATACCACTGCAAGCTGCCACCCGCCGACAGGACGCAGCCCATCATGTGCCACTTGCCGCGCACGGCATGGCAGAAGGTATGCACGCGCCCCTCGGGGTCGATCTGCACTTCGTCGCTGTGTGCGAACACGACCCCGCTCGTGCCCATCGTGGCGGACAGAACTCCCTTGCGCACGATCCCGTTGCCGATCGCACTGGCCGCTTGGTCGCCGCCGCCGCCGACAACGGGCGTGCCCACCGACAAGCCCATCAAGGCAGCTGCCTGAGAGTGCAGTACGCCGCTGACCTCTTCCGACTCATACACCTTCGGCAGGATCGACGGCGACAGATCGAGCTTCTTCAAGAGCGCCGTCGACCACTTGCGATTCTGCACATCGAGCAACAGCGTTCCCGAGGCGTCGCTCACCTCCGTCGCAAACTCCCCCGTCAGCCGCAACCGCACGTAGTCCTTTGGCAGCAGGCAGCTCACCATCCGTTCGTAGTTCTTCGGCTCATGGTTCCTCAGCCAGAGAATCTTCGGAGCGGTGAATCCGGTCAGGGCCGGGTTCGCGACCATCCCGATCAGCTTCTTGCGCCCGCCCGCCCGCTGCTCGATCTCGGCACACTCGGCAGCGGTCCGCTGGTCGTTCCAGAGCAGGGCGGGGCGGATGACGTTCTGGTCCTTGTCGAGGAACACACTCCCGTGCATCTGCCCGCTGAGGCCGATCCCCTTCACATCGGTAGCCTTGACCTTGCCGCTCTTAAGGATCAGCTGCACGGTCGAGACGGTGGCCTGATACCAGTCCTCGGGGTTCTGCTCGGACCAGCCGGGCTTCGGGCTGGACAGCGGATACTCGACCATCGCCGAGGCGAGGATCGTCCCGTCCTCGCGGATGGCGATGGTCTTGGTGCCGCTGGTGCCGATGTCAACGCCGAGGAAGACGCTCATTGCGTGGGCTCTGCTGGTGAATGAAGGGAACAATGCGAGCGGAGTCTATCACGCCCAAGTGAGGGTGCGAAGCGCTCACCGGTAGGATCCCCTCGTTCCCAAGCTCCGGCTCTCATCCTTACAAAAGTATCGCATTTCACCCCGCAGTTCTGCGAAAATGGTCACAAGGGGATTGTGAAGTGATTGGCGCAAACGACCCAGAGGGGGCGCAGCCAGGCCGGGGATTGTCGAGTCCCCCACCATCGTGAAGCGGGCGTTGGAACAGTCTGCGACCTGTACGCCTCGGCGGGGTGGCCCTGGGCTGATGAAAACTTGGTCTTGACGGCAGAAATGGTTCTTCCGGGAATTGTTACGCTAAGTCGTGCCTGCATAGGCGAGGCG
>JAYTWO010000371.1:0-2246 GCA_043743415.1 Planctomycetota bacterium | reverse complement strand
CTCGACTCGTTCGCGAGGCGACAACGATCGCTGGATTCCAAGGCGGGCTCCACGGGTTCTGACCGTATCCTGCGATGGATTGCAGCCGGAGTCGCCGCTCTGCTGTTCGCCTCCGTGCTGATGAGTGCGGTCCGCACCAAGAAGTCCGACTCGAAGTTTGACCTCGCCGCCTTTGGCCAAGTGCCGATCTTCTACGAAGGTCGCGCCCAGCCGATCGACAGCCTCGCCCGGAACACGATGCTGTTCCTCAACGACCGCGAGACCTACCGCGAGAACGATCAATCCCAGCCCGCCATCAGTTGGCTGCTCGAAGTGATTACCGGGTCGAAAGAGGCCGACAAACGCCCGGTGTTCCAGATCGAGAACCTGGAACTGCAGAAGGCTCTGGGCCTCGAAAAGCGGGAGCGGTTCCGCTACGCCTACAGCGAGTTTCAAGTCAAGATCGAAGGCATGTCCGACGAGATCGAGAAGCTGCAGGAGATCAAGACCGAGAACCTGAATCTCTACCAGCGCAAGTTGCTCTCGCTGGCCCGGCGGGTGCGCTCGGTCCGCAAGTTGCAGTTCATGTTTATCGATCCGACGACGATCCAGCCGATGCCTCCTCTGCCGCATCCGGACGTGATTCAGTCGGACCCGGCCCTGGCTCAGGAACAGGTGGGAGCCGTGCGGTCCTACCTGAGCAACCTCGGAAAGCTGATTACCGACCAGCAGTTTGCCATCGTCGTTCCAATCCACATCGGGGCCGAAAAGGAACGCATGTCGCACGCCATGAACGCGGGGTGGACCAGCTTCCCCGAAGCGAGCGCGTTCACGGCCCTGGAAGCTCAGTTCGGGATGGAACCGGCTCCGGCCATGAAACACTGGCAAGGCATGCTGGCCGCTTACCAAGCCAACAAGCCGGATGAGTTCAACACACATGTGGCCGACTACCTGAAGTTCCTGAAGGCCGCCTCGAAAGAAGACCTGACGGTGAAGTCAACCGGGGCCGAGTTGGATATCCAGAAGACGGCCTTCGAACACGACTTCAACCGCGTCGGGCCGTTCAACTTGGCGTCCTACATGTACGTCGGGGCCTTCGTGCTGGTGGCCCTCGGCTGGGTGCTGTCCGGGTTCGGCGGGATGCGAGCGTTGCATACCGCAGCGTTCGTGTTTGCCTTGCTGACGTTCGGTTTGCACGCTGCGGCCATCGTCGGACGCATCTACATCTCCGGTCGTCCGCCGGTCACGAACCTCTACTCGGCAGCCGTGTTCATCGGCTGTGCGGCGTCGCTGTTCGCGCTGGTGATGGAGCTGTACTTCAAGAAGGGCTTGGGGACGACGCTGGCCTGTGCGGCGGGGTTCTTGAGTCTGCGTGTGGCCGGGGGATTGAGCACCGACGGGGACACGTTCGCGGTGTTGCAGGCGGTCCTCGACACCCAGTTCTGGTTGGCGACACATGTGGTCACGATCACGCTGGGGTATGCCACGACCTACGTCTGCGGGTTCATCGGAGTGATCTACATTCTGGGGGGACTGTTGACTCCGGCCTTCTCCGCGAAGGACCGGCAGCGGTTGCTCTCGATGATGTACGGCACGCTGTGCTTCGCGATCTTCTTCAGCTTCGTCGGCACGGTCCTCGGCGGTCTGTGGGCCGATGACTCGTGGGGCCGGTTCTGGGGCTGGGACCCCAAGGAGAACGGAGCCCTCATCATCGTGATCTGGAACGCCATGATCCTGCATGCCCGCTGGGGGGGCATGATCCGCGATCGCGGGTTGGCGGCACTGTGCGTCCTGGGCAACATCGTGGTCAGTTGGTCATTCTTCGGCGTGAATGAACTCGGAGTGGGGCTGCACGCTTACGGTTTGACCGAAGGCCGGATGAAGATGCTGGCCCTGTTCGCAGGCACCCAACTGTTGATTGCCGCCTTGGCTCTGATCCCCAAGGCTGCGTGGTGGAGCGTCCGGGCGCATGCCGAGGAGCCGACCCGCGTGCCGGTAGACCTTGAACCGATGGTGTGATACGGCGAGCGGACAGAGGTCGCCTACCCTGTAGGACGGCCTGGAAAGGCCGTCCTACGGGGAGGCTTCCTCGGCCTACTCGCGTTCGAGGTCGATACCGTAGCCACAAGATGTCGCCTTTCCAGCAGACTTCAGAAGACATCCCTGCCTTCTGGCGAACGTAGCTACCTCGACTTTTGCACATTTACATACTCATTGCCACGAGGTTTTCCAGGAGTTGTTTGACTTTTCTCGACCCTGGTCCGGCG
>JAYTWO010000370.1:0-3375 GCA_043743415.1 Planctomycetota bacterium | reverse complement strand
GACGACCTGTGGCAGGCGGTGCGGTCCTCTCCCGGTCGGCTGCGAGCGGTCGTCGAGCCGAAGGGCTATCCGGAGAATGAGGTCATTCCGGCCTGGTCGCTCAGCATTCACGATCCACAGCACGCCCAACTGGCGTATGACTTACTGCAACACAACCCGTTCCTCAATAGCGGATTCGCCGCCGGAACCGCCTCCAGCCTGCGACGGTATTTTCGAGCGGCTGTGGAGATGCGCCATGGCCCGGAACTGAGGGGCACGACCGACTGGGGCGATCAACTGGGGCTTAATCTCTATTGCCACAAGCACCCCCACCGATGGCAGCCCATCGATCAGCGCTGGAATTATTGCGTCCATGATCGCGCGCCTGGTGAGGTTCAGATCACCCCCGAAGGTTGGATTGTGAACCGCTCGGGCATCCGGATTTCCGCAGCTCACGGCAACGCGAGGTCTCTCCGACAATTCGCGATTTTGCAAAGGTAGTGGTCATGCGTCTGTTTGTCCTCTCGCTACCGGACTCGCGACAACGCCGCCTGTCCGCGATTCGGCTGTTGCAACAATCGGGGATCGAGTTTGAACTGGTCGACGGGGTGGAGGGCGCGAAGATGCGGCCCGAGACCTTGTCTGTCGATCCGAATGCCCCGAAGTTTATGAAGCCCGGAGAAATTGGCTGTTACTTCGGGCACCTCAGAATCCTGCAGCGCATCGTCGATTACGGGTTGCCGTATGCGTGCGTTCTGGAGGACGATTTTTGCTTCGAGCCCAACCCGGATTTCGGATTCCAGGACATCGAAGCCCACCTGCCCCTGCCGTTTCATTACATCCACCTGCAACGGAATCTGTCCATGAATTCCAAATACAAGGTCATCGAACAAGCGGGCCTGTTTCGACGGGTCCGCGAATGCGAGTACGGCACGATCAGCTACATCATCGAACGCAGCCTGGCCCAGCACATTCTGGATCAGCACTCCGTCTGCCGCATGCCGATCGATCATCTGTTTGTGGAACTTTCTCGCCGTGGCCTCTTCTACGAACCCCAGAAGCCGCTGGTCGGGGTTCAACTGGGATTGCCCAGTGATATTCATCATTGAGGCAGTTCGGTGTCACCTGCCGGGAGTGTCGTCTTTCGCTCCGCAAAAGAACGCCCTTTCGCGGAGCGAAAGGCGACACTGAACGAAACAGCCCCGGTGTCGACAGGATCAACACCGGGGCCATGTTCATGCGGGGGAGCCAACGCCAGCACTACTTCTTCGCGAGTTCCTTCTTGATCGCCGCGACCACGTCCTCCGAGTCCGGGTCGATGTCGGTCTTGAAGCGGGCAACGACCTTGCCATCGCGACCGATCAGAAACTTCTCGAAGTTCCAGCCAATCTTGCCGGCGAACTGCGGGTTGGTCTCGGCTCCGGTCAGGTACTGATAGAACGGGTCAGCCTTCTCGCCGTTCACGTCGATCTTCGCGAACATGTCGAACGTCACGTTGTACTTCGACGTGCAGAACTCCTGGATCTCCGCCGCCGAGCCGGGCTCCTGCTGACCGAACTGGTTGCTGGGGAATCCCAGGACCACGAGGCCATCGTTCTGGAAGGTCTTCTGCAGATCCTGCAGCGGGGCGTATTGCGGAGTCGCTCCGCACTGGCTGGCCACGTTGACCACCAGGACCACCTTGCCCTGGTACTTGGACAGGGCGACTTCTTTGCCATCCAGGCTCTTGACCGTGAAGTTCAACGCAGCAGGCACGGCAGCTTCCTTCTTCACGGTGTCATTCTTCACGGTGTCATTCTTCACGGTGTTCTTCTTGTCAGTGTCCTTCTGATCGTCCGCAGTCATGACCGAAGCCAGACCACACAGCAACAACGCAGCAGCAGCAAAACTCTTCACAATCAGGATTCCTCGAACCAGGCGGGCAATGGGGTGGGAAGGCTCGTCGCGCAGCGAGTCTCTGACAATGATTGTATCCGTGAGACGACCGAGAACCAAATCCGCAAGGCGAGTGGCCAGTGGAAACTTACCCGCCTGACGACTTCCGCGACCTCTGTCAGAGATCCTGCCCCGTGAGCCGCGCCACTTCATACACATCCTTATCCCCACGTCCGGACAGGCACACGACGATCACCTCGCTCGGGGCTCGCTTCTTGGCGTTCTCGATGGCTTGGGCGATGGCGTGCGAGCTTTCGATGGCAGGGAGGATGCCCTCCTGTCTCGCGACTAACTGGTAAGTCGCGAGGGCCGCATCGTCTTCACATGCGGTGTAGGTCACGCGGCCCGTGTCCTTCCAGTAGCTGTGCTCGGGGCCGACGCCGGGGTAGTCGAGACCGGCGGAGATCGAGTGGACATCCAGCGTCTGGCCATCGTCATCTTGCAGTACGTAGCTGTAGCTGCCGTGGAGGATGCCCTTGACGCCGTACGACAGCGGGCTGGCGTGGTCCCCGGGGTTGGGGCCGCGGCCTCCGGCTTCGACCCCGGTCAGGGCCACGGTGCGATCCTCAATGAACGGGTAGAAGATCCCCGCCGAGTTCGAGCCGCCGCCGACACAGGCGATCACCTCGTCTGGCAAGCGTCCCAACTGGTCGAGGCACTGCTGGCGACACTCCTTGCCAATCACCGACTGGAAGTCGCGGACGATCATCGGGAACGGGTGCGGCCCCACCACCGAGCCGAGGATGTAGTGCGTGTTCTCGACGCTGGCCATCCAGTCCCGCATCGCCTCGTTGATCGCATCCCGCAGCGTCCGCGACCCGCTCGTTACCGGTCGGACTTCAGCTCCCATCGTCCGCATGATGAAGACGTTGAGCTTCTGCCGCCGAATGTCTTCCTCACCCATGTAGACCACGCACGGAAGGCCGAACCGGGCACAGGCTGTGGCAGTCGCGACGCCGTGCTGCCCCGCTCCGGTTTCGGCGATGACGCGAGTCTTCCCCATGCGCTTGGTGAGCAGCACCTGCCCGATGGTGTTGTTGATCTTATGAGCCCCGGTAAGGTTCAGATCCTCCCGCTTGAAGTAGATCTTCGCCCCGCCCGCGTACTCCGTCAGCCGCTCGGCGAAATACAGCGGGCTGGGTCGACCGACATAGTGCTTGTAGAGGTCCGCCAGCTCCCGCTGAAACTCGGGATCGGCCTGGGCGCGATGATACTCGTCCGTCAGTTCCTCGAGCGCGTGCATCAGCGTCTCGGGAACGAACCGACGACCAAACTCTCCAAACCGACCTTGTGCATCGGGAACATTCTTCGTGGCAGCAAGCATGAGAAAACCTTGTGTTGCATTCATCCGGCAAGCGGGGCGGCGTCAGCCCCCCGAGTCTGTGTGTGGCGAGTTCAAGCTCCGTGAGCGACCGGGCGCTAGCCCTCGGCTCCCCGAACCGTGGGATAGGCTTCCAGCCT
>JAYTWO010000369.1:0-13033 GCA_043743415.1 Planctomycetota bacterium | reverse complement strand
CCCACGGGGTCGCAGCCGATCTGGAGGGGGCCGACTTTCGCGGGGCCGATCTGCGGGGGGCGCGGTTCCTGGGAGCCTCGCTGTTCGGGGCCACATTCGGACCCAACGATCACAACGACAGCACATCCTCCCCGGCCGTCATTGACGCCACGACCGTCATCGATCGCCTGGCCCTCACCAGCCTGGAATCCACACCGGATCAATTGGTATTTCTGCAATCTGCGACCCTCTGGGATGTGGCAGATCAAGTTCGCAGGTGATAGATTTGTGGAACCAGTGGAGGAATCACCTACGTGATCGTGGGACGCCCCTCCCTATCAGAGCCCAGTTTCGGCAGGGACGCCCATGATTTCTCGACGAGTTCAGCACGAGTTCGACAGCCATTCCGTCCGCGAGGGGATGCAATATTTTCAGCGAAAGAAGGTCCGCCTCATCCGAAGGGTGGATGACATCGCTCACTACACCGTCCAGGGCAGCCTGCGAGTGCCCTACGATGTGTATCTCAATTGCGGGGGGGCCGAAGAGGACAATCTGATCGAAGGCACATGCAGTTGCCCGCGTTCCGAGGATGGCGACAGTTGCAAACATCTCTATGCGGCTCTGCTGGCGGCGGATGGACTCTTGGACTGGGGACCACCGGGAATGGGGCGTCTGGAACTCGCGCATGTCTATCCGGATGAGGTGGACTTCGAAGGGGAGATGGATGGCCTTGGAATGGATGACTTGGAGGAGGACGATTTGTCCACCTTCGTGATTCCCACGACTGCCACGACTGCCACCACAGTGTCCCGAATCCCCTCCGTGCAGAGCGTCGCCCAGCAGAGCATTTCGTCCGGCGGACTGATTGCGGCTGGCCCCACGGCTCCGTCGCTGCCAGCGTTGCCCCCTCAGCCCCCGGAAAATGTGTGGATGAGTGCCCTCCAGGGGATCCGCTCGGACCGCCAGCTTCAGCGACCGGTCGTGCATTCGCTCGACACCCAAATCTGGTACGCCATCAATGCGACTCGCTCCGTTTCCGAAGATCAGATCGCCATCGACCTGTTCTCCCGCAAGCTGGGGCCAGAGGGCGTGTTGTCGACCCCGAAACTGGTCGACACGAAATACCAGGCCATCGCCGCCGCGACGACGCGGGTGGAGCGCGAGTTCCTGACGCAGCAGTTGAGCAATCCCTCCCAGGGTTATGATTGGCGTCGCCACCTCTCGGCACCGCGCAAGCGCGAGTTCGAGTTGTCCCTGACCCTGGATGACGCCGAGAGTATCCTGCCCCGGCTGGCTGCCACGGGACGCCTGACTTGGATACGCACGTCGAACCAACCATCGGACCAGATCCAGCCGATTCGCTGGGATGCGATTCCGTATCGGTTTCAATTGGCCGCGGAGCGCTTGCCCGATCAGTCGGGGTGGACCGTCAGTGGCGAGTTGACGACCTATGACGGTTCGAAGACGGCTCCGCTCTCCGATGTCGTCATGGCGAACAGCCGACTGGTCTTGTTCAAGGACCGCATCGGGATGTTCGCCGAAGAGTCGGACTGCTCGTGGGTCAGAACGCTGGCCCCTCGTCCGTGGATCGTGACGAACGATCAGCGCGGCACATTCTTGCAGTACCTCGCCACCGTATCGCCCGCACCGGTCACACGGTTCCCGGACGAGTTCTGCGCGGTGGCCACGATCGATCCGGTCGCTGTGTTGATGGTCGATCTCAATCCCGCAGGTAAGAAATCGACCATCACCGCCCGGCTGAAGTACCAATACGGCGAGGGTCGCGTGGCGGCTGGCGAAGCCTTGGAAATGGTGTTCGACCAGACGAATGGCGTCCTCTACAACCGCAATCGCATCGTCGAACGGCAACTGGTCCAAAAGGGTCAGGCATTGCAGGCTGTGAATGGGATCTACTGGGATGGAGTCTCCGAGCTGCGCTGTGAACTGAATCACTTCCCGGACCTGGCACGGAAGCTTTCCGACGCGGGCTGGATCGTCGAGGCCAACAACCAGCGGCTGCGAACCTCGGGGAGCTTGAAGCTCAGCGTCACGTCGAGTTCGCCGACGAACATCGATTGGTTCGACTTGGATGGGCAGGTCGACTTCGAGTTCGGTTCGACGACGTTGCCCCGGCTGCTGGAGGCCGTACGTCGCGGGGAGAAGACGATCCGCCTCGACGACGGGAGCGTGGGACTATTGCCGGAGGACTGGATCAAGCGGTTCGGTCGCATGGCCGATCTCGGCAGCCTGGAGAATGGGCAAGTCCGGTTTCAGTCGTCGCAGGCTCTGCTGCTGGATGCCCTGCTGGCCAGTGACGAAAAGGCGACGGTCGACCTCGGGTTTAAGGAACTCCGCACGAAGCTCCGCAAGACGCACAAGGTCAAAGCGATCAGCCATCCAAAGGGGTTCGGTGGTTCGCTGCGTGACTACCAGAAGCATGGGCAAGGCTGGCTGGCCTGTCTGCATGAGTTGAAACTCGGCGGGTGTCTGGCAGATGACATGGGCCTCGGCAAGACGATTCAGGTGTTGGCATGGCTGGAGACGTTGCGGCAACGGCAAGAAAAGGCGGGAACAGAAAAACGTCCGTCGCTGGTCGTGGTGCCGAAGAGCCTGGTGTTCAACTGGGCGGCTGAGGCGGCGAAGTTCACCCCGAACCTCCGTGTGCTGAACTTCACGGGCAAGGAGCGGGTCGGGTTGGAAGACCTGGCCGAGATCGACCTCGTCGTCACGACATACGGCACGATGCGGAACGATATCGAGAAGCTGAGGGAGATCGACTTCGAGTACCTGATCCTCGACGAGGCCCAGGCGATCAAGAACTCGACCGCTCAAGCGGCCAAGGCCGCGCGGCTGCTCAAGGGGCGGCACCGGCTGGCGATGTCGGGGACGCCGATCGAGAACCATCTGGGGGAACTCTGGTCGCTGTTCGAGTTCCTCAATCCGGGATTACTCGGGAACTCGACCGCGTTCCAGCGCGTCGCGCGCAGTGGGGCCAGTGAACCCGAATCGCTCCAGTGGCTCTCGAAGGCGATCGCCCCGTTCGTGCTCAGGCGGACCAAGGGACAGGTACTCAAGGAACTCCCCGAGAAGTCGGAGCAAGTCCTGTACTGCGAGATGTCGCCCAAGCATACGAAGCTCTACAACGATCTCCGCGACCACTACCGAGCCTCGCTGACCCAGACCGTCAACGAGAAGGGTTTGGCGAACTCCAAGATCCACGTCTTGGAGGCACTGCTGCGACTGCGCCAAGCCGCCTGCCACCCCGGCCTGCTCGATGTGACCGCCAAGAAGGAACTCGGCCCGAAGTTGGAGGAGCTGCTGGTACGCCTCCGCGAGATCACCGCAGAAGGGCACAAGGCCCTCGTGTTCTCCCAATTCACGTCGTTCCTGGCCATCCTGGAACTGCACCTCAAGAAGGAAAAGATTCCGTACCTGTACCTCGACGGCCAGACCTCTCTCAAGGACCGTCAGGCCCGCGTCGAGCAGTTTCAGTCCAACGGCCAGAAGACCCCGCTGTTCCTCATCAGCCTCAAAGCTGGCGGTTCCGGCCTCAACCTCACCGCTGCCGACTATGTGTTCCTGCTCGACCCGTGGTGGAACCCGGCGGTCGAGAATCAGGCCATCGACCGCACGCACCGCATCGGCCAGACGCGGAAGGTCCACGCCTGCCGCCTGATCACGCGCGGGACCGTCGAGGAGAAGGTGCTCGAACTGCAAAAGCAAAAGAAGCACCTCGCCGAGGCCATCCTCTCGATCGACGGCAGCTTGCTGCAGAAGATGAGCTGGGAAGATTTGCAGTTGCTGTTCAGTTAGTCAGGTCGGGTGAGACAAGCCTGCTTTGAGGCGCAGGCCCACCACCTGCCCACATCGCACATGGTGGGCCAGCTTTCCAAAGCGAGCTTGTTCCACCCTATGGTGCTGGTCCTGGATGTCACCTCATCTTGTCACAAGTGAAGACATTCGGTTAGCGTGCGGAGCTTCCCGATTCGATCGGGGAGGGTGACGGGGGACCGGGATGGTCTCCGGGGGTGGCGTTCCGGTCGCTTCAATGCGATCGGCCGCAGGAGACGGTCATGGATGCACGTTTGCGGCTCACGTTTTTCTGCGGCTCCTGCCTGGGACTCGCGGTGGGGTTTGCCGCTGGGCATGTCTCGGTGTGGCGTCACGCTGACTCTTCGCGATCGATGGGACTTTCATTCCACGAAGCCCGGCATCCGGGGTACTCAGCCTCCCAGGGTTCGGCGGGGTTTGACTTGCCAGCCGCGTTGCCTGAGCCGGAGATCGAATTCCGGACTCCGGTTCCGGGCGGGGCCGTCGTGCTGAACGACCCGGATGTGGGCGATGAGCCGGTCCACGCGGATGCTCTGGTCGAGTTGCCGTCCTGCCCCGATCCGGTTCAACCACCGAGTCCGCCCCACTCCTTTCCTGTGGCGCAGGCCAGGCCACTGACGCACCCGACCCCGTCAGTTCCCGCTGGTCCGCCATCTCATCCGTCGAGCAACCGCCAGGCCCAAGCCGTCGCCTCCGATCTCGCCCCGCTCGATCCCGAAGTGGCCGAGATGCTCCAGGACGAACTCGAAGGCGTCTCCGAACAACAGCGCGAGGTGTGGGCCGATGCCCTGCGCGGGATGTCTCCCGGAGATGCCACCGGGGTCATCCTGATGTGGAAGAAGTTCGGCCAAAAGAGAGCCGGAGCAGACCACCTCAGCTCAACGCCGCCCACGTTCGATGCCAGTCATCCAGAGGCAGCCCCCGCGCCGCTGCGTCACCTGCACCCGTCCCCGGCGATCAACGCAGACTTCGGGGTGCGGATCACGCTGCACAACCAGGCGAACCGCAAGACCTGTGGCTACCTGGAAATGCTTCCGGTGTATCAAGAAGTCGCCTTCGGCCGGGTCGACGGCAGCGAGCATGTCCAGATCACTGGCTACCGTTTGAAGATTCAGCCGGGTCGGCTGGTCGAGACCGGCAACCCCGCGCATGTCGCCGTGCAGCGCGAGTGTTTCTTCGCCGTCAAACTCCCCACCGGAGAAGAGCAGTACACGCGCGTCGGTCGACTGGTGCTCGACACCCAACGCCGACTCTGCATTGACCTCGGCGACCGCGACCTGCCCATCACCCCCGAAGTGATCCTCCCCGACGAAGCCACCCGCTTCACCGTCCAGAACGGTCAGTTGCGAGTCACGGTCGAGGGGCAGGAGGAACCGGACTCCGTCGGTCCGCTGCAAGTGGCGGAGTTCTTCGACGCGAGCCGGTTACAGCCGAAGGGCGGCAGCCTGTATGGGGCCACGCCGGCCTCGGGGAAGCCGAAAATGGTCGCCGCCGAACTGGTGTCCCAAACACTCGAATACCCGCTGATCGAGGGGGTCTCCCTGACCGCAAAGGCGAGCCCCGATGAACCGTCCCCGGTCGCAGCCGCCCCTCGGGAGTAAGCTGTGATCGGACGCGCGGCGGTCGCCTTACTGCGAGGGATGGAGTCGCTGCTGTCGGCGTGTTTGATTGGCGGCGTGCGGCTGTACCAGATCTTCCTGAGTCCGATCTTCGGTCGGCAGTGCCGGTTCGAGCCGACATGCAGCCACTACTTCATCGGCGCGGTCCGTCAGTACGGGCCGATCATCGGCACCCTCAAAGGCATCGGGCGCATCTGCCGCTGCCACCCGTTTCATCCCGGCGGGGACGACCCGCCGTGAGGGTGGCGGGGCAGCCAGCGACACGTCCGACACACACTACTCGGCAGCAATCCGGATGTTCTTAAACTCCGCCCACATCGGCTTGCCCGCGTGCAGTTGCACGGCCAGGATGCCGTCGAGCAGTTGCAGGTCGGGAGCGTTGTCGGTGAAGTCGAGGATCAGCCGACCATTCATATAATGCTGGATATGGTTCCCCTTGCCGATGATGACGACATCGTTCCAGTCATCGAGCTTGAACAGCTTCTGGTATTCGTCTTCGGTGATCAGCTTGCCGGTCACTGTCTTGCCGGTCGGTTCCCAGGTGGCCTTCTCACCGACGAGGCAAATCCGCCCGCGCTTCCCGCCTTCGTCGTAGATGAAGCCCGACGTGTTCGGAAACTTGATCTCGTTGCGGAGTTCGTGCTGATAGCCGCGCACGATCCACTGGTTGCCCACCTTACCTTCGGTGATGTGCTTGGAGCGGTACTGAATCCCGGAGTTGTTCGTGGCGTTGCAGCGGAACGAGAGCCGCAGGTCGAAGTCCTTGGTCGTGCCGTCCTTCCAGATCAGGAAGGTGTTCCCCTTGGCGGGATTGGCTTCGGTCGTCTCGCCGTGAATGACGCCGTCCTTCACGCTCCACAGTTGCGGGTCGCCATCCCATCCAGTCAGGTCTTTCCCGTTGAAGATCACCTTGACCCCGGTCGGTTCGGCGGGCGGAGCCACCGGCTCCTCGGCAAACAGCATTCCGGGAACGACCAGAGCGAGCAGGCACACAAGGCGGCGAAGCATGGAGAACTCCTGACGGACAATTTCGAGGTGAGGGCGATGGACTCCGCCCCCCTTGGGATTCATTGTGAGCGACAGGTCCACAAAAGGGCAGCCTGTTTAGCCGCGACGCGGAGTCTTCGAAGCGGAGCGTGATCTCCCGCTGGATCTATCGCGACAGTACCTCGCAGACGGTGTGCGGGTTCACAGGCTCGATGGCCCCCTTCTCGGTGAAGATCGCCCGGATGAGTCTGGCCGGGGTCACGTCGAAGGCGGGGTTGTAGACCTCGACACCGGTCGGGGCCGTCTGCTTGCCGAAGCTATGCGTGATCTCGGTGCTGGCTCGCTGTTCGATGGGGATGCCGGTCCCATCGGCCAGCGTCAGATCAAACGTGCTGCTCGGAGCGGCCACATAAAACGGGATGCCGTGAGCTGCGGCCAGTTGAGCCACGGAGTAAGTGCCGATCTTGTTGGCGGCGTCTCCGTTCGCCGCGATGCGGTCAGCGCCGACGATGACCGCATGTACGCGTCCCTCGTGCATCACCCAGCCCGCCATGCTGTCGCAGATGAGGGTCACGGGCACACCGCGCTGCATCAGTTCCCAACTCGTGAGGCGAGCCCCTTGCAACAGCGGGCGGGTCTCATCCGCGTAGACGTGCAGGCGTTTCCCTTGTGCATGAGCGGCGAAGATCACAGCCAGTGCGGTCCCGTCCCCAGCTGTGGCCAGACCGCCCGCGTTGCAGTGCGTCAGCACGCCGCACGACTGGGGCAGGTACTCGGCCCCGACGCGACCAATGGCGGTACACATCGCACGGTCTTCGGCTTCGATGAGCCGGGCCTCGGCCAGCAAAAACTCGACCCGCTCGTCTCCCCGCAGGTGAGCCAGCGACTGGCCGACACGCTGCATGCGGTCGATGGCCCAGAAGAGATTGACGGCCGTCGGACGACTCCCGGCTAGTTCGGCGCAGACCGACTTCAGCACAGTGAGGAACTGTTCCGGAGCAGCGTCGACAGTCGACTGCACTCCAATCACAACCCCGTACGCTGCCGAGACTCCAATCGCCGGTGCCCCGCGCACGCGCAGCAGCTTGATCGCCTCCCAGACCTGAGCCACCGTCCGGCAATCGATCTCGACCAACTCGATCGGCAGGAGCGTTTGATCGATGAGCCGGAGCGACCCCGTGAGGGCGTCACCGACCCAAGTGATAGGAGCAGGGGGAGTCGACATGCGGTCCTCACGACGATTTTCGACAAGGCTTTGGCGATGCGCCTCAGCTTCATGAAATCGTAATGAACCGAGAGTCATCGCGGCCAGAGAGTCTCGATTAATCCTGCGATGTGAAGATCAATTCTCATTCTCTCGCGATCGCCGCAGCCCTGCATACCGCCCCAATGCCATCAGCGGGAAGTAGTGCCGGTACAAGTGATACCGCAGGTAAAACACTCGCGGGAAGCCGGTGCCGGTGAACTCCGGCTCGTTCCAGGTGCCGTCCGGTTCCTGGGTGTCGAGCAGGTACTGAATGCCGCGCTGGACCTCCTCCGAGTCGAGGTCGCCCACCGCTATCAGTCCCATCAGGGCCCACGCAGTTTGAGACGGTGTCGGGGTGCCGGTCCCGCGCAGGTCCGGCTCGTCGTAACTGCGTGCGGTCTCTCCCCAGCCGCCACTGGCTTGTTGTGTCTGGCGGAGCCAACTCGCCCCAGCTTGCAGTCGCGGGTCGTTCCCCGGGACTCCAATCGCGGTCAGGCCAACGAGAACCTGCCACGTCCCGTAGATATAGTTGACGCCCCAGCGACCGTACCACGCATGGTCGGGCTGCTGGTCGTTCCACACGAACTCGATCGCCCGTTGCAATGTCGGATGATGCGAGCCGACACCCAGGCGGCCATACATCTCCAAGGTGCGAGCGGTGATGTCGGCTGTCGGCGGATCGATCATCGCGTTGTGATCGGCGAACGGGACGCGCGTGAATAGCTCGCGGTCGTTGTCGGCATCGAAGGCCGCCCAGCCCCCATCGCGGCACTGCATCGCCGAGATCCAACGCACGGCCCGCTCGATGGCTTTCAGCATCGGACTCATGCGATCGACATCAGCGGTCGCCTTCGATCCCGAAGTCGTCGTTCCGAAGATGACGGTGTTCACTTTGTCATTCGGCTTCAGTTGGCGCGGCTTGGTCTCCCCCGGCACGAACTCGGCGGTCCACGCCGCATGCGAGTCTCCCGGCAAGCACTTCGCCAGGGCCATTGTCGTCATGATCGTGTCATCGATGTCCGGGTAGAACTCGTTGTTGAACTCGAAGTACCACCCCGCCGGTTCAACATCTGGTCGGCGCAGGGACCAATCGCCTCGGCTGCGAACTTCCTTCGAGAGCAGCCAGTCAATCGCCAAGCGTAGTGGGGGAGCATCGGCGGAGACACCGGCCTCGCGGAGAGCGATGACGCTGATCGCCGTGTCCCACACTGGCGAGCGGCACGGCTCCAGACGGGCGGTGTCCCCTTCGTGGATGGTGAGTTTCTCCAGTTCCTTCAGAGCGGCCAACACCTCTGGCGAACTCTCCGCATACCCCAGGCACTTGAGCGAAATGATGCTCCAGATGATCGGCGGAAAGATCGCTCCCAGACCGTCACTCTTGGCGAATCGGGCCAGCATCCACTTCGCCGCTTTGCGAATCGCCCAGCTCCGCAGCGGCTTGATGTGCAGCCGCTCAATGGTCTTCCACGCCACATCAATCGTGCCGAAGACCTTGTGCCAGTTGATCCAGCTCTTCGACTTCAGACCATCCAGCTGGCCCGACTGCGGCATCGTCACCGGCAACTTCTCCGGCCCGTTGAGGAACAGCTCGTCGATCCCGTGTTCCGGCGACAGCTTGACCACCGGCTGGAAGGCCCAGATCAGACTCAGCGGCACGATAATCGTCCGCGACCAGGCGGACATCTCATAGATGTTGAACGGCAGCCAGGTGGGGATGAACATCAATTCCGGCGGGACTGCTGGACACTGCTGGTACGAGATGATCCCGAGCAGCGCGAAGTAGAAGCGAGTGAAGCTGTTGACCTTCTCGGCCCCGCCGGCAGCGCGGATGGCCTCGCGGGCGCGGACCATGTACTCGGCGTTCGTGTCATGCCCGGTGATCTTGAGGGTCCAGTACGCCTTGACCGAGGCACTGACCTCCAGTGGACCGCCCGGGAACAGAGCCCAGCCGCCGGTCGGGAGCTGCTCCGCTTGAATCGTGCGGGCACACTGGCGAGCGAGATCCGACTGCCCGCGTCCTAGATAGGCGAGGAGCAGGATGTACTCAGACTCGAGGATCGTGTCCCCTTCCAGTTCGCCGATCCAGTACCCTTCGAGGTGCTGCTGCTCCAGCAGCCAATCGCGGGCCGACGCCACCGCATTCGAGACCGGGTCGCTGGCCAGCGCGTCATCGCCGAGCAACGCCGATGGGGCAGGGATCAATGACTTCCACAGAGACGGGAAGTTTCCGTCCTCTAAGCGATCACCCAGACGGGACGAACCGGAACTCATTCCAGGGCCTGTATGACAGAGGGACTCCAAGACCAGCCAGCCCTTCAGGGCCAGCCGCTCGCCATTCCCGAAAGGCTGGGGGCCACTCGGGATGCGATGTCGAACGGATCGTAGGGGGTAGCTGGAGCAGGTCACAAGGCGAGTTTTTGTGGTGGCGAGCCCGCGAGTGCAGAGTGCCAGACGCACACTCTGGCTGGTGCTGTTGCCTGGCTTCGATGGCCCTCCATGGCTGGCTGTTGAAACTGGCGGCGGGGGGTGCATTCGCTCAATGGGGGTGCCTGCATGTCGAATTGCAGAGTGTACTGGAGAGGTAAAAATCAGAGGCCACGGATCGACACGGAAAAACACGGACGCCATCGAAGGACAGCCTTTCGATATCGACACCGGTGATTTGCAGTTCGAACAACACTCTCTTGATCCACCTGCCCCTCCTTTTCCGTGCCGTTCCGTGTGCGTTCGTGGCTGGCTTCGGGCCTAGGCAATCGTCTTTGGGGGGCACCACCATTTGGCGAATGCACCCCGGACAATGCGGGCGATTTGTGAACACTTGCGAATGGCTCTGTGTCTTCGGTATAAGTTAGCTTCCAGCACCCCTAGCGCAATTGGATAGAGCATCGGTCTACGAAACCGAAGGTTGGTGGTTCGAACCCACCGGGGTGCATTCAGCGAGGTCGGGGATTGTCGCGAAACTTGGTCATTGGTGACTCTGTTCGTGAACGCCCTCCAAATTGACTGTGGCAGATTTGACTGCGACAGAAACATTGCCGTTCCAGTTTGAGCCTTGCGTTCATCCGTCGGCTCGGCAATCCGTGTTGTTAGACAGGAAGAGACATGCCTCCCAAGCGTAAAGAACGTCTGCGTTCCGCAGACCGTCGTGGTGGAATCGAACTGCTCCTCACCGAGCACATCGAAAACGTCGGCGACCAGGGTCAGATCGTCAAGGTCAAGCCGGGCTACGCCCGCAACTACTTGCTGCCACTCGGGTTGGCCACCGTCGCCACCGAAGCCAACAAGTCCATGGTCGCCCGCCACCGCCAGCGGCAAGACGAAGTCGCCAAGACCAAGCTCAAGGCTTTGAAGCAAATCGGCGACAAGATTCGCGACTACAGCGTCACCCTCGAAGCCAACGCGACCGATGAAGGTCACCTGTACGGCTCGATCGGGGCTGCGGAGATCAGCAAGGCCCTCAAGGCCGCCAATTACCCGGTCGAGATCGACATGGTCCGGCTGGACGGGGCGCTGAAGGAACTGGGCATGTACACCGTCAAGCTCCAGCTGCACGCCGACATCGCGACCGAGGTCAAGGTGTGGGTCGTGCCGACGGCGTCGTCGATCCGCTAAGTCCGTAGCGGAAGTCGTCAGACTTTCGCCGAACTCCCCGGCCGATGGATGGGCGTTGGGGAACATGAGAGAATCGCAGCACCTCTCCGGAATCCGGAGAGGTGTTTTTTTGTCACTACGCATCGACGCCCCGCTCACGTCCATCGGAACAAACTGGCATGGCTTTCAGCCCTCAGAAATCGGACAGAAATACTCCGATCGGCGACTTCATGGACAAAGTACCGCCCCAAGATCTGGAGGCGGAGCGGTGCGTTCTGGGTAGTATTCTGCTGGTCAACGACGCGATCGATGAGGTGCAGTCGCAGATCACCCACGCCTGCTTTTATATGGATGCACATCGCCGGATTTTCAAGGCGATCCAGGAGATGTATGAAACGGGAGTGCGCGGCATCGACGCGGTCACACTCCGCGATGAACTGACCCGGCGGGCGGAACTGGATGTCGTCGGCGGGACCCCGTACCTGCTCCAGCTCCTGGCGACGGTCCCGCATGCCGCTCACGCCGAATACTATGCCAAAATCGTTCGCGAGAAGTGGCTCCAGCGGTCGTTGATCGAAGCCTGCACCGAGTCGCTCAAGGAAGCCTACCACGGGCACGACGATGTTGAGGACATTCTCAGCAAGGCCGAGCAGCGGATTTTCAGCATCGTCGAGAACGGCGCGAACATCGACAAGATGGCGCTGGGCGACATCATGGACGATGCCTTCGCCCGCATCTTCGCCCGCATCGATGCCGAGGGCACGACCTCGGGGCTGACTTCCGGGTTTTCCGGCCTGAACGAGATCACCGGCGGATTCCAAGAAACAGAACTGATCGTTCTGGCCGCGCGACCCAGTATGGGCAAGACCGCGCTCGTCTGTAATTTCGCGCTGGCCGGGGCAGCCACCGATGCGGGAGTCCTCATCTTCAGCCTGGAAATGTCAGGGTTGGAACTCGCTGAGCGGTTTCTCTGCATGCAGGCCAAAGTCGACGGCCACAAAGTCCGGCAAGGCGACCTCGACGAGATCGAGCAGCACGCCCTTCTGGAAGCGGCCAACGTGCTCAAGAAATACCCGCTCTACATCGACGACCAAGCCGGTCGCACGATGTCGCAGATCGCCTCGATCTCGCGTCGACTCAAACGCCGGTTCGACATCAAAATCATCATCATCGACTACTTGCAACTGATCGAGTCCGACGACAGAAACATGCCGCGCGAGCAGCAGGTGTCGACGATCACACGGCGGCTGAAGTTCCTGGCCAAGGACCTCCGCGTGCCGGTCATCGCCCTGGCCCAGCTGAACCGAGGCGTCGAAACCCGCGAAGACAAACGCCCGCGACTGGCCGACCTCCGCGAATCGGGAGCGATCGAGCAAGACGCCGATATCGTCATGTTCCTGCACCGCCCCGACGCCTATGACCCCGAAGACCGCCCCGGCGAGGCTGACCTCATCATGGCCAAAAACCGCCACGGTCCGATTGGCACCGTCGAACTGGTGTGGCTCAAGAAGTCGCTCAAGTTCGGGGATAAGAGCCCGATCGCGGATCCCGTCGACAGTGGGTTCTGAAGTCGTAGAACGGAATTCATTCCGTTCTCGGGTCGCTATGTTCGCCAGAACGTGGGGAGCTTCGAACCAACGTCAAACCGACCCAGACAGCTTCCGCCAAGCTCGCTGGTGGCGGTAACCGTTCACACCCCGGTCATCACACAGAGGGACATCGAGCAGCCTGATTCACCAACGTCCAACAGTGATGTCTGGCCACTTGGCTCACGGAAACC
>JAYTWO010000368.1:0-33242 GCA_043743415.1 Planctomycetota bacterium | reverse complement strand
TGCGTTTGGCGAGCTTGCGGAGATGCGACTTCAGAGCCGAGAAGGCCGTCTCGATCGGGTTGAAGTCGGGCGAGAACGGGGGCAGGAAGCGGATGCGGGCACCGACGCTGCGGATCAATTCCGCAACGCGCGAGTCGTGGTGGAACTTCACATTGTCCAGCACGACGATGTCGCCGGGATCGAGGGTCGGCAGCAGGCACTGCTCGGAATAATCCACGAATGCCTCGACGTTCACAGCCCCTTCCAACACCATCGATGCGGACCATCCGCTCGTGCGAACGGCTGCGATGAATGAGCAGGTTTTCCACGCGCCCAGCCGTCCAGTTCGACCGCTTCCGCTGCACGTCGGGCCGCAATTGCTCAGACGCATGCAGGCATTTCTTGAATGGTCAGATCGCACTGGTCCAGCGCGTCCCGCACCGCGCTGATGCTGACGGGAAGCTCCCACTGCTCCTTCAACTCGACCAGCGTCACATTGGAGTTCTCGGCGAACTTCTGTTCGATTTGCTCGCGATAATTATCGAGCACTCGCCCCCGCTCCGGACGCGCCCGCGACTCAACAGAACCGGCCTCCTCACGCAACGCCAGCCACGCATAAATCGTCGTCCGCGTGACCCCAAACCGCCGCGCGACGGGAGCAATCTTCTCCCCCGCATCGACAGCCGCCACCACCCGCTCCCGCAAATCCACCGACAACGGCGCTGGCATCGCATCCTCCTGAGCGTCCTGAGCCACGGAAGATGAGAGGCTATTCGAGGACCGGGAAATGTGTAAAGATCAAGCACGGAACCGCTCTGGACTGCTCCGGGGCAGGCTAAAGCCTGGACTCCAACCCCCGCATCGGAACCGCCATGCCTCTTGTGCCCCTCTCCGGTCCCGCCGAAGTCTTGATGGGAACCCTCCGCGCGGAGCGAGTGACGCAAGCCGATGCGCAGCGGGCGATCGAGCGTTTCCTCCAGTCCTGCTCCGGGCTGTCGCGCGAGGCGAGCCAGAGTCAGTTCGATCAACTGCTCGGCGTCGTCGACGAGTCCCCCACCGGTCCGGCGTGCTTCCTGTCCGTGGTCTGCGGAGCGCTACTGGAGCAGGGAGCCATGCCAGGACGCATGGGCTCGATCATCCATCGACTGTTGGGAGAGCTGCTCCCTCCGGCGGCGTACCTCATCCGCGAATGCGAGAAACGCGAGCAGGCGGCGGTGCCCCCCTCCGAACGGCCCCTGACGGAAGAGGAACAGGACGAACGGTCAGCCCAGCGGCAGGCCCAACTGTTCGAGGATCTCTCAGTCGGGAATCCCCTGGCCCGCGAGGCGTGGGACCAACTCGGTGCGTTCTGGCCCGCCTGCGTGGCGATCTATAGCCGCCACGTGGCCGCGCGGGTAAAAGCCCGTGAGTATCTGCCGCTCCTCCAAGTCCTCGCCGACCGGCATGAAGGCGGCCACTGGTTGCGGAAACTTCTGCCGGTGCTGGACAACGAACCGCTCGTCGTCATCGACCCGGCTCGCGGGGTCGGGGTCGCGGCGCGAATGTCAGGGGTGGCGGATAACTTTCAGCTGCACACGTTACTGATGAGTACCTTTCCCCGCCGCTGGTATGAGCGTCGGCGGGTGAGCAATCCCGCCGTGGCGGTGGCGATGGGACTCGGTCCGCAGCAGACCGAAGAGGTCATCACCGGCTGCTGGAACCTCTATCAAGCCACCGCTCTGGGGCCAGAGAGTCGCATCGCTGCGATCCAGCGAACGGATCCCCGGCACTGGATTTGGGGCGAGGGGACACCGAACGACCTCTCGGTCATCAATGGCCACCGGGTCGTATTGTTGGGGACGGCGAGTTATGTCCGCACCTGGCCCTCGGTGCGGTTGTTCAGCAGCCTGAAGGCGGGGCTGCATGATATGCAGCGGTTGGACAAGGCGGCGGTGCGAGAGTGGCTCGCCTGGATCGGCGAAAGAACCGCGAGCCAGCTCGACGGTCACCGGTAGATGATCCGCTTCACGCCCGGAGTGGTCAGCCAGGTGTCCTCACCGCGTTTGACGTACAGCGTATCCAAGCCGAGATCCCCGCTGAGGTCATCGACTCCCGCACCGCCATCCAGAGTGTCGTCGCCCTCGCCCCCAAACAGTTGGTCGGCTCCTGCATTGCCGAATAGTCGATCGTTGCCGCCCCCCCCATTGAGGATGTCCTTGCCCGATCCCCCCGACAGGTAATCGTTGCCCCACTCGCCGTTGATCACGGTGTCGAGGCTGATCGTACTCCCAATCTTGACTGTATCGTCTCCGTCACCCGCGTGGACGATGATCTTCGACACGGTCGAGGTATTCGCCCGCAGCAACAGCTTGCCGTTGATCTTGACGAAAATGCCACCGGAATACTGGTCGATCAGAATTGTGTCGGCCAGATTCGAACCGGTGACGGTCAGCACTCCATTCAGCAAGGCCACTTGCGGCCTGATCGAGAGGAACTTCCTGGCGACCTGCTGGCCGATGGCCTCGCCCGATTTGAGTCCGGCGGTGTTGTCGAAGTTGAAGTGGATGCCACCGTAGATACGGCTCAGGCCCGCTTCGGACGCGGCCTGCTTGAACCCGGTGAAGCCTCGGTCGGCCACCCCGGCGACTTCGGATTTCAACACGAACGAGACCGCATCCGTCCCGAAGAACGCTCTCAGGACTGCCGCCCCCGCCCCGCTGAAGGTGCTATGCCCCGAGGTGTAGGTCGGGAACGGAGGCGTGGCGAGCAACGGTGTCCAGGCGGCGTCCTTCGTGGTCGCGGCGTTGCCATCCAGATCGGCGTTGCGAATCGCCGTCACGGGTCGCCACATATCAAACGTGTACTTCGCGTCCCAGGACGAAATCGCCGCATCGGCCAGAGCGATGTTCAGCATCGCGAACAGCCGGGCGTTCTCTTCGATCGACAGTCCCTTCGACTCGGAGACGGACTGGGCGATCATGTTCCACTGGCCGGGCGGAGTAGCGGTGCCGCCTCCCCCGGCCCAGAACTTGGCGATGGCGGTCTGATCGGCGGTGCGCGTGGCGCTGGTGGCCGAGCCGAGACTGAGTACCTGATTCAGATCGGTGGCATACGCAGTCGAGTTGAGTTTCGGTGGGGCAACGGGCCGGAACTGCGATCCCGAGGTCAGCGTGAACGGCTTGACCAGTGGCCACTGCGGCAGCACGGGAGCGGCGAAGGCGGGCGGCGTGGGCTGCCAGTCGCCGGGGTCGGTGCCGGGGGTGTAGGGCACGACATTCGTGCTTCCGTCGCTTGCGCGATGGGCGAGGATCACGTTCGCCACGGTATTGCCGAGAGTGATTCCGGCCGTCTTGGCACGACCGGCGGCGATGGTGGCCAGCGAGGTCGCGAGTTGGGCGTCGAGAGTCGCCTGATAAGTCGGGAAGAGGGCCGACAGTGCGCGGTACGCCGCTTGTGCGACAGCCGCTTCTTTCGAAGTCGGCACTGCGGTTGAGATGTTGCTCAAGTAGGGCGCGTAATCTTGCGAGATCGAATTCACCGAGTCATACACCGCCAGGCTCACAATCGCCATCGCCCGCGAACCCGCAGGCGGCGGGGGCTTCACCGTGCGAATCGCATCCAGCAGCACGTTGTTCCAAGTGACGACCATGTCCGCCGACAACATCTGGCGGTCTTCCAACATCTCCACCGCAGCCGGTCCAGAAATGATCGGTCCCCGCTTTGAACGGCGGCGACGAGACGGAAGAGTGAGACTGTTGAGAAGCGTCTGAATCATTGTGCGATGGTCCAGTGTGTCTGGCATGTAGGGGTTCGATCATGTCAGATCGAGCGATCGTGCGGGTTGTCCCTCAGCGCGAAGCTTGGGGTTCTCTGACAGATCGACGGGGAGTGACGCCGGATTGAGGCATCAATGAGACCGGCAGGGCGGAAGCTGAAAGGGATCGGCAAGGTTGACGGTTGGTCCGAGAAATCCTCATGGATGGTCGAGGCGAGACACTGAAAGGGACCGTTCGAGAAGTGAGAGTCGTCTTTCGCTCCGCGAAAGAACGTCCTTACCCAGCGCGACGTAGCCGCAACCAAAGGGGAAGTCTGCCGTCAGCCAGAAACCACTCCTCATCGAGACAACCTCTGCACCCCGAAGGGGTGAAACATCCCAGCCCAGGGTCGCGACCACCGGTCGCGCACCCTGGGTCAAGTCGCTCTCGGAGGACGAACCCTGAAGGGGTTCTACATCGGTCACGCGGGTGTTCAACCCCTTCAGGGTAGAGTTCCCCGGGCCACGTTTCCCAGGGTGCGCTCCTGCGTCGCGACCCTGGGCTGTGATAGATAACCCCTTCGGGGTACAGAGGTCTCCTGGCCATCGGAAATTTGCGCAGCGTGCGCTAATTTGTGACGTGAGTAGTACGGAGCGAAAGGCGACTCTCCTGGCAGGCTATTGTCGAACGACTCCCACGCCCAGGGGTTGCAACCCCTGGGCGTTGTGTCGGAGCAATCGCAAACTATTGAGCACGACCGACACGCTGCTCAGCGACATCGCCGCAGCGGCAAACAGCGGTGGCAGCAGCCAGCCGGTCCACGGGTACAGGACACCCGCAGCCAGGGGGACTCCCAGCAGGTTGTAGCCAAACGCGAACCCGAGATTCTGGCGGATCGTGCGCAGCGTGGCTCGCGAGAGTTCGATGGCCCTGGCGACGCCCAGCAGGTCGCCGTGCATGACGGTCACATCGGCAGCCGAGATGGCGATGTCGGTCCCGCTGCCGAGGGCGAAGCCGATGTCGGCTTGGGCCAGGGCGGGAGCGTCGTTGATGCCATCGCCGACCATACCGACGAGTTTCCCGGCTCGCTGGGCTTCGCGAAGATGATCGAGCTTCTGCTCGGGCAGGAGTCGGGCCTCGACTTGATCGATGCCGATCTGGGCGGCCACCGCGCGGGCGACTTCGGCTCGGTCTCCAGTGAGCAGGACCGTCTTCAGCCCCATGTTGTGCAGGGCCTGGATCCCGAGTTGTGCCGATGGACGCAGGGCGTCGATGAAGTCGAACCGAGCCTGCGTGACTCCATCGACGAGCAGCGCGGTGCGCGTCACGGGGGGCGTTAGGCTGTCACTCGACTCCTCTCGTGCGAGTTCGATCCGGCGGTCACCAATGATCGCCGAGAGGCCGCGACCGGGGAGGCTGCGGAACTCCTTCAGAGGAAGCGGCTGAGGCACGGTCCCCTGGCTGGCGGCGAACTCGGTGATGGCCCGCGCGAGCGGATGTTCGGAGAGCCGGGCCAGAGCGGCGGCGACACCCAGGGCCTCTCGGGGCGTCAAGGCACCATCGACCGACATGGCCGAGACGCGCGGTTGACCTTGCGTGAGCGTGCCGGTCTTATCGAAGGCGATCATGGTCAGCTTGCCCAGCGACTCCAGGGCGGCTCCGTCTCGAATCAGCAGTCCATGCTTGGCGGCCTGACCCATCGCGACCATCACCGCTGTCGGTGTGGCGAGTCCGAGGGCACACGGACAGGAGATGACCAGCACGCTGACAGCGGCTTGAATCGCCATCTCGATTCGCGTGTTGGCGGGACCGAGGACGAGCCACGCCAAGGCGGTGATGGCAGCGATGCCGAGGATCACGGGGACGAAGATCGACGCGACGCGGTCGGCCAGTTTCGCGATCGGGGCTTTGGTTCCCTGGGCATCGCGGACGAGGCCGACGATCTTCTGGAGAGTGGTCGCATCGCCGACCCGTTGGGCCGTGAGCGTCACGCTGCCGCCGTGGCAGAGCGTGCCCGCCGAGACGCTGTCGCCGATGCCCTTGGGGACCGGCATCGATTCGCCGGTGAGCATCGACTCCTCGAAGTCGGCCTGTCCGCTGAGAATTGTTCCGTCCACGGGGACGCGGCTGCCGGGACGGAGCAGCACCTCATCGCCGGGACGGACCTCAGAGATTGCGACAGTTTGTTCTTGCCCCTCGCGAATGACCACCGCTTCATGGGGGGCGAGTTGGAGCAGTCCATCAATGGCCGCCGAGGCTTGGCCGCGTGCCCGGTCCTCAAGCCAGCGACCGAGCAACACGAAGGTGACAATCATTACCGCTGCGTCGAAGTGCATCCCGGCATGCTGCCCGTGACCGGCAATCATGTCCCAGGTGCCCGCGAGGAAGGCCATCCCGGACCCCAGAGCGATCAGCGTGTTCATGTCACTGGACCGCTGCCGCAGCCGGGCGAACGCTCCGACAAAGAACCCTCGCCCGAGGCCGAACACGACCACGGCGGAACTCGCGACCAACACCCCCTGCCAACCGGGGAACCGCCACGAGGTCATGCACAGCAGCATGACGATTACAGAGAGCCCCGCGCCGACGATCCACGGCAGAGGACTGGCCGGTGGCTGAGCGACCGGTGAGGCCGCATCGTCGATTGGGAGATAGCGATATCCGATTCCCTCCAACACGGGTCCCCAGTCGGGTTCTGAGGCAGCACTGGCGGTGATGACCGTCGCTTCGCGCGTGGCGAGGTTCACCCGCGCGTCGACCACTCCGGGAACTTGTCGCAGTCCTGCCTCCACCCGCGAGACGCAACTGGCACAGTGCATCCCCTCGACCCGAAACCGCATCCTCGTCCCGGTGGGCAGCGGAGGCAGCACAGGAGCGGGAGTGGGAGTGGGCGAATTCAGGACGGGGAGTTCGTACATGGCGAGTGAGACCTCGACTTCACCATACCGGACATCTTGGCGGGTCGCTATGGCGAATGTCGGGCACACTCCGGTCAGGGGGCCGATTCGATGCAATACAGGAACTCCCGCCGCTGGCCGTCGACCGTCTCGGCCACGCGGTGATAGATGCGGCTGCCGCTGATCGCCGGGGTGGCGAAGACTTCGCTGCCGAGGTGGTTCTCACCGATGAGTTTGAACTCCTTCGGGTCGGCCTGGAAGATGGTTGTCTTGCCCGACTCATCGGTGGCGTAGATGACACCGTCGACCAGCACGAGCGAGGAACTGAACGTCCCGCCGACGCGGTGCTTCCACTGCTCTTCGCCCGTGTCGCTCTTCAAGCATTTCACGATCCCCTCATCGAGCATCGCGTACAAGTAGCCGTCCTGCAGCACCATCGACGGCACATAGACGCGCGACGGGATCTCCCACACGACCGTCCCCGAGCCGTCGGCCTTCATGGCTGCCAGGTGGTTCTTGGGGTAGCCGCCGCTGGTGTAGATGTGCGTGCCGTCCGTCACGGTCGAGGTCACGCACTCGGTCGTCGCTCCGGGGAACTCCCAGTTCTGGCTACCGCTGAGCGGGTCGAGACTGGTCACCAGATCGCACCCGATCAGGAACATCTGCTCCTTGCCCGCCGCCTTCAGGATGATCGGCGAGGGGTAGTTCGGCAGCGCGGGGCGCGAGTGCGACCAGACGATCTTGCCAGTCGCGCGGTTCAGACCAGCCAGTGTGCCTTTTCCGCCCTTCGTGTCCGCCGACACGATCACCAGCGGACCATACACCATCGGCGACGAACTGAATCCCTGGTGCAGCACATAGTCCGTAATCTTCGTCTGCCACAGCTGGTTGCCCTTCCGATCCAGAGCGGTGGTGTAGATCGCATCGGCGTTCAAAAAGTTGACGAAAATCCGCTCGCCGTCGCAGGCCGGGGTCGAGTTGGCTGAGGTGCTCTTGTCGTTCTGCTTGGCGATCAGGCCGCCTGCGTGGACCTTGGTCTCCCACAACTGCTGGCCGGTGTTCTTATCGAAGGCGATCGTCAACTGGCGGTCGGGTTCGTGGGCTGCGGCGTTGAGGATCACTTGATCGCCGACGACGATGGGGGAGCCGTGTCCCTTGCCGGGGAGCGGGGACTTCCAGCGGATGCCTTCGGTGACGCTCCACTTGGTGGGGGCCTTCTGCCCCGAGGGAGCGATCCCGTTGCGGTTCTGCCCCCGCCACCACGGCCAGTCACCGGGTTCGACCTGGATTGGACCGACGACCGGGGCAGCGTCCTGGCCCTCCGCAGAGGCCACGCGACCCGTCACAGACTGCCCCACGATCAGCCCGACACACACACACCACATCATCCATCGCATCATCGCACTGCCTCTTGAGCCACGGGAAATTGGGACATGCCGCTGGGTGAGTCGTAGTCGATGGGGGGCGAGAAGCCAAGAGCCAGGTGAATTGTCTGACCGGGCAGTTCCGCCTTTTGCAACCCACCCCCAAATAGTCGGATGAACCGTTTTTCGCACTGGTCAACAGAAATTCACAAATCGGGGGTCGCTGACTTCAGGCCGAATTGAACTGCATTGTACGTAAACCCTCTGCGTCCAGGGATTGACGACTCGCACGGGAGTGTCCCCGGAGTGCTCGAGCATGTCTTGGAGTTCGACGGGGAGAAGAGGTCATGGGTGGGGCATTTCAGCGGCCAGGACTCCCCGCCGAGGTCATTTCCGTCACATCTGCATCGCTGATCGGGTGGGACTCGATAGAATGTAGTGCGTCGGGGCCACTCGATGTCTCACAGCCGCTCTATCCTCTGGACTCATTGCTGATGCCTGCCCCCACATCCACTTATGACTATGACGTGGTCGTCATCGGGGCGGGGCATGCCGGGATCGAGGCGGCACTGGCCTCCGCTCGCATGGGATGCCGGACCGCACTGCTCACAATGAGCGTCGACATGGTCGGGGCAATGAGCTGTAACCCGGCGATTGGCGGAGTGGCCAAGGGGCAGATCGTGCGCGAGATCGACGCCCTGGGCGGCGAGATGGGCCGCTGCATCGACGAGACGGGGATTCAGTTTCGCATGCTGAACATGGGCAAAGGCCCCGCCATGCACAGCCCCCGCGCCCAGGCGGACAAGAAGGCGTACCAGTTCCGAATGAAGCGAGTGGTGGAGGAGACGCCGGGGCTGTCGCTGCGGCAGGAAGTGGTGGAGGGGATCGAGACGAGAGACGAGAGAGGAGAGACGAGGGCCAGCAATCCAGGCGAGGAACGCCCCTCTGGCTCTTGTCTCTCCTCTCTCGTCTCTCCGCTTCTGATCCGCGTGCGTGGCGGTGCCCTGTACCGCGCCCGCGCGGTCATCGTCACCACCGGTACGTTCTTGCAGGCCATCATGCACACCGGCGAGGCGAAGACGCCGGGCGGACGCGCGGGGGAGGGGACGACCGGGACGTTGTCGGACGATCTCCGGCGGCTGGGGTTTGAGTTGCAGCGATTTAAGACGGGGACGCCGTGCCGTCTTAATGGGCGGACGATCGACTTCTCTCAACTGCTCGAACAACCCGGCGATGACCACCCGGTGCCATTCTCGTTCCTGACCGAGAAGATCACCGAACCGCAGTTGCCCTGCTGGCTGACGGAGACGAACCACGGGGTGCATGAACTGATCCGGGAGAACCTGCATCGAGCACCGATGTACAGCGGACAGATTCAATCGACCGGGCCGCGTTACTGCCCGAGCATTGAGGACAAGGTGGTGCGGTTCGCGGACAAGACCTCGCACCAGATTTTCCTGGAACCCGAGGGGCGCAATACCCACGAGTTCTACTGCAACGGCATCTCGACCAGCCTCCCCCGCGATGTCCAGGACCAGATGGTCCGCTCGATCAAGGGCCTCGAACGGGCCGAGATCATGCGCTACGGGTACGCTGTTGAGTACGACTTCGCCCCGCCGACCCAGCTCTATCCGACCCTCGAAACCAAGCGCATCGCGGGCCTGTACTTCGCCGGGCAAATCAATGGGACGACCGGGTATGAAGAGGCTGCCGGGCAGGGCTTGCTGGCTGGGATCAACGCCGCCCTCAAGATCAAGGGTGAGGAGCCGCTGATTCTCGACCGCAGCCAGGCGTACCTCGGCGTGTTGATGGACGATCTCGTGACGAAGGGGGTCGACGAGCCGTACCGGATGTTTACCTCGCGGGCCGAGTTCCGGTTGCTGCTCAGGCACGACAACGCGGATCGACGGCTCACTCCGATCGGTGAGCGGGTCGGCTTGGCGAGTGCGGAGCGTTGCCGCCTGCATGCGGAGTACGAGGGAGAACTCGCGCGGGGCTTGGCGTTGCTCGGCAAGCTGCGGCATGAGGGGCAAACGCTCGAAGAGTGGTTGCGGCGACCGGAGATGACGATCGGGTCGGTGGCGAGCCTCTCGTCGGAGTTTGCGGAACTGACGCTCTCTCCCCGCGCGAAGCAGCAGCTTGAGATCGAGGTCAAGTACGCCGGGTACATCACCCGCCAGCAAAAGGAAATCAACCGGCAGGACAAGATCCAGGCCGTCCGCATTCCCGAGACGTTCGACTTCCGGGCGGCTCCCCAACTGCGGCACGAAGCCCGCGAGAAATTCCAGAAGGTCCGCCCCAGAGACCTCGGCCAAGCCAGCCGCATCAGCGGGATTACCCCTGCGGACCTGGCTGTGCTGTTGATGTACATCAAGGAGCCGGGGCGGTTGAATCCGACAGCCGTGAGTGGGTGAGTCAGTCTTGGGGCGGCTGCTTCACCGGCGACGGAATCTTTGGCAACTGGGCGAGGATCAGAAACAGGTGTGTCGGAGGACAGACTCCGCCGATCTCCAGGATTTGAGTGGGGTCGATCTCGGTAATCCATTCACAGATGACCACACATTTCTTCCGCAGCCCGGTCACGGGATGCTTCTGGGGATGCCACGGCAACACAACCTGATTTGCGGGAAGCGGCTCACTGAAAGAAGAAGACACCGCTGCGACGTAAATCTTCCCGTCCGAGAGGATCTCCTGCGACGGAGTCAGAACCACAGCCGGTCGGGTCTTGGGGTTTCGTCCAGCCGGGTCGACCAACGCGACCCAGATAATGCTGCCTTGTCGTTATGCCACCACGAGCCTCTAAAACGGAGACTCGGCTTCGCCCTCGAACCACTCTTGAGGTGGACGATGAGTTTCGGCCAGTTGCTTCAGCTCCTGGTTGGTCACTTCTCTGAGCGGGCGTAACCGCACTGGGCGTTCCAGGGGCCGATCAGACAACAGCTCACGCACCATCGAGAAGCTTGCAGAGCAAGTGAAACTCGAAGTGGCGAGCCCTGGTGGATGCTCCACTTGATACTGCATCACTTTGCCTTCGGCGGCGATTGTCGTTGTTATGACAGTTCTCCAGAGGCGGTGGAGGCAAGGATGAGGCGTCGCTCCATCAGGAAGTCCTGATTCGCAAACAACTTTAAACGATACTCTCCGGGGTCCGGGAATGTCACACCGGAAATCTGAAACACCACTTCCGCGATCATGCGAGGATCCTCAAAGTCGACGATCTGATCTAAAACGACAATCGGCTCCCGCACATCATTCACATCAGCCAACTCCAATCGAACTGCAAAACGTCCGATTCCATCCGTGAGTGAGACATAGACCCCCAAGGAGGGATGTGTCAGCGGAAATGATGTGCCACCGATGAGGGAAAACGTGCCAATGATCGTGTTCTTCCCGGTATAGGGATCGCGCCAGATATAGTCGCAAACGACCATCGCCAGAGGGTATGGAATGAGACTTCCCATCAATCTCTTGTTTGACCCTCAGCACCGAATTTGAATCGACAGAATCGAATTTGAGCGCCACCCTGCGAGAGTGATTCTGTTGCGCATGATGTTTGTCAATTATAACTTCAACGGGAGGGAAAGCCCACTTCGGAACATGCCCCGCAGGATATTTGTGAATGTTGGGGCAAGTCAAAAGACGTGTTCCAGCATGTCCAATTCTTCCCAATTTGTTGCCAGCCTGCATTTTGTGGCGAACGATTCTTGGGAATGCGTCGTCTCTTTTTGTCCGAAGGTGGCATTTGGAAGGCCGTTGGCTTACGATTTTGGCTCGTCACTCCCGCGAGCGTCTCCTCGGGCCAAGAGTGGGATCGCAACCGGGAATAGGAAAGGTGCCCTATGGCGCTGTTGATCGTCCGACTCCTTTACGCCTTTGTGTGCATCGGCACGACTGCGGCGTATTGCTTCAGTGATAACGCAGCTGCCCCGCAAATTGTGGTGGCTCATCAAATTCCCGCGTTCTTTGTCATTACGCTGGCGGCTCTCTCGATTTTGCTGGTCGATGTCCTGATGCCCAAGAAGCGGGTGGACATGATCTCGGTGATCTACTTCGGGCTGCTGATCGGCATTTTGCTGGCGCACTTGCTGAATCTGGCATTGGGACCACTGTTTGCGAGCCTGGGGGGCGAGGGCAAGAATTTCCAGGCCGGGATCACGATGTTGACGCTGCTGATCCTACCGTACTTGTGCATTACGTTCATGATGCAGACCAAGGATCAGTTTCGGTTTGTGATCCCGTATGTCGAATTCGAGCGAGAACTGAAGGGGGGCCGCCCAATGATCCTCGACAGCAGCGCTCTCATTGATGGGCGCATTGCGGACATTATCGAGACCCACGTCGTCGATTCCCAGTTGGTGGTCCCGCAGTTCATCCTGCAAGAGATCCAGGACATCGCCGACAGCCACGACAAAGTCCGCCGCACCCGCGGTCGTCGCGGGCTGGATATCCTCAAGAAGCTGCAACAAGACCCGAAGGTGGATGTCAAAGTCGTCGAGACCGACCCCTCCAAGGGGAAGTCGGTCGACCAGCGGCTGATCGAGTCGTGCAAGTCGTTTAACGGTCGTCTGGTGACGAACGATCTGAATCTCAACAAGCTGGCCACGATTCAGGGGATCCAGGTCGTCAATCTGAACGACGTGGCGAACGCCCTGAAGCCGCGCTTCATCCCCGGCGAGGCTGTGCGGATCAAGGTTGTCAAGGAAGGCGAAGGGTACAACCAGGGGGTTGGTTATCTCGATGACGGCACGATGGTGATCGTCGAAGCCGGGTCGAAGGAGATCGGCAACGAGGTCGACACCGTCGTGACCAGCGTCCTGCAAAACAGCGCGGGGCGCATGCTGTTCACTCGCTTGGCCGAGCCCCGAGCGTAGGCGATGTCGCTCCGCGACTCGCACTCGTAGGACGGGTCCATTGACCCGTCCCCGCACGACCCGCAACCGCCGAAAACCGCCCCGATGGGCAGCGTTCGGCCCACTCTCTTCTCTCACTTCCCGCACCGCAGCGGAAAGACTCGCCAAAACGCCGAGGGAAGAATTCGCAGGCGGGGGAAGTGATGACACTGGTTGACCAGGGCCGACTCCACCGGGCACGCAATATCGCGGTGGCCCATTTATTGGCCCAGCGTAACGCCACAGGCCACTGGGGCGGCGAACTCTCCACCTCCGCCCTCTCCACCGCCACAGCCGTGATGGCATTGCATCAGTTCTCGTCCCATCGAGTGACTGGCGTGAATCAGCCGAGTCGACCGATTGTGCGTTCGCTGATTGAGGGCGGCATCGGCTGGCTGCTGGCGAACCAAAACCCCGATGGCGGCTGGGGCGATACGTCGCAGAGTTTCAGTAACATTTCGACCACGATGCTGTGCCATGCCACTCTCGTGGCCACGCGGGATTTCGGAGCCGACGCGAGCTTTACCACGCTCGCTCAGAACCAACTGGTGACTCGCGAGGACGCGATTGCCCGTGGAGCTGCCTCCATCGAGATGGCGGGCGGCATCCCGGCGCTCATTGCCCGCTACGGCAAGGACAAGACCTTCTCGGTCCCGATCCTCACGCACTGTGCTCTCGCCGGACTGGTTCCGTGGGCCAAGGTGCCACGCCTCCCGTTCGAACTCGCCTGCATCCCCGCCAGTTGGTACGCGATGGCCCGCTTCCCCGTGGTGAGCTACGCCCTTCCGGCCCTGATCGCCATCGGTCAGGTCCGGCACCACCACGGTCCGACCTGGAACCCGATCACGCGAGCACTCCGCTGGCTGGCCCGCGATCGTTCGCTGAAGGTACTGGAGAAGATCCAACCGCCCAACGGCGGGTTCCTCGAAGCCGCTCCGCTGACGAGCTTCGTCTGCATGAGCTTAGCGTCGATGGGACTGACCGATCACCCGGTGGTGCTGCGGGGGATCGACTTCCTCGTGAAGTCGGTCCGTCCCGATGGGAGCTGGCCGATCGATACGAATCTGGCGACGTGGGTCACGACGCTGGCTGTGAATGCCCTTGGGGAGGATTTGCCGCAAGAAGCTCGACCGTCGATTCTGAAGTGGCTGCTCGATCAGCAGTACCAGGTGACGCACCCGTATACGAACGCGGCCCCCGGCGGCTGGGCCTGGACCGATCTGCCCGGCGGTGTGCCCGATGCCGACGACACGCCGGGGGCGATCTTGGCGTTGCAGAGACTAGAGACGAGAGAGAAGAGACGAGAGCCAGAGGATACCGAGCCGGAAGCGTCAGCGCCCGGAGACTCTGCCGTCGAGCATGGCATCCGCTGGCTCATCGATCTTCAGAACCGCGATGGCGGGTTCCCGACATTTTGTCGCGGCTGGGGGACGCTGCCCTTCGACCGCAGTTCGCCGGACATCACAGCGCATTGCCTGCGGGCGATTCATGCTTGGTTGAATCCGCCGAAGCCCGAAGATGATCTCGACTCGATGTGGCTTTGCGGATTAAGTGATTTCCAATATCAGGCACATCAAGCGATCAGCCGGGGAGAAGCGTTTCTGTCGAAGGTCCGACGCCCCAACGGCTCCTGGCTGCCGCTCTGGTTCGGGAACCAGCATGTGCCGAGTGACGAGAACCCGGTGTATGGCACCTCGCGAGTCTTGCGAGCCTTCGCGGATCTGGCGGTGACCGATCCTGACATCTGGTCCATCCATGCCCAGCGTGGCGCTGACTGGCTCTATTCCATCCAGAACCCGGACGGCGGTTGGGGCGGGGATGCTGGGGCACCATCGACGGTCGAAGAAACCGCCCTCGCGCTCGACGCCCTACTCGACGCCCCGCAGACCCTCAACCCTCAACCCTCAACTCTCAACGATCCCCTCTCGCGCGGCGTCGAGTGGCTCATCGCCCGCGTCGAGGACGGCACCTGGACCACTCCGACCCCCATCGGGTTCTACTTCGCCAAGCTGTGGTATTACGAGGCCCTGTACCCGGTGGTCTGGACTGTGGCGGCCTTGCGAAAGGCCGTTCACCGCCCGTAGCGGGTGTCGGTCTCGGAATTCCACCAAACTTGGCTTCTGTCTGGTTTGATCCTGCACTAGACTGGCGTTGCTTCCAAAGCTCACCCTCCCCTTCCTATCGAGACACGACGCCAAGCGGTCATGGGCAAGACGACTGACATCCGAATTGTGAATACCGGGATCTCGTTTGAGCCGGTCACCTACCGTACCCCCCTGAAGTTCGGCGGGCGTACGGTGACCGAGGGCAAACTCATCAACGTCGAGGTCACGGTCGAAACCCGTGGCAAGAAACGGGGAGTCGGCTTCGGCAGCATGCCGATTGGCAACATTTGGGCCTGGCCGGGCACGGGCGGCGTCACGCCGGAGCAGGCCGAAGCGGCGATGATCGACTTCGCCAATCGGGCCGTCGGCCTGACCGAAGGGTTCATCGATGTCGGTCATCCGATCGAGTTGATGTTCATCCTCTCCGCCGAGTACGCCCACCTCGCCAAACTGGTGAAGGAGAAGTACAAGCTCCCCGAGCTGGTCCCCGAACTGGCCCGCCTCGTCGCCGCCAGCCCGCTCGATGCCGCCGTCCACGATGCCTATGGCAAGGCCAACGGCATCAACAGCTACGACGCCCTCTCGTCGAAGTTCATGAACGACGATCTGTCCGAGTACCTCGACGACCAGTTCGAAGGAGAATATCTCGACAAGTACACGCTGCGCGAGGCCAAGCCCCGCATGCCGCTGTATCACTTGGTGGGGGCGGTCGATCCGCTAACGGCGGGTGATGTCGAGAAGAAGATCGGTGACAAGCTGCCGGAGACGCTGGAGGAGTGGATTCCCTACAACGGGCTGCCGCACCTCAAGATCAAGCTCAACGGCGATGATTTGGCTTGGGACATTGAGCGCGTGCTGAGCGTTGATCGCGTGGCGACTGCGGCTCAGCAGAAACGCGGCTGTGACCAGTGGTACTACTCGGTCGACTTCAATGAGAAGTGTGCCAATGTCGAGTACGTGCTCGACTTCCTGGCCAAGATCAAGGCCAGCAACCCGAAAGCCTACGACCGCATCCAGTACATCGAGCAGCCGACCCATCGCGACCTGCGGGCGCATCCCGAGAACCGCATGCACAAGGCCGCTGAGCAGAAGCCGGTCGTGATCGACGAGTCATTGATCGATTACGAGACGCTGCTGCTGGCCCGCGAGCAAGGCTACAGCGGGGTCGCCCTCAAAGCCTGCAAGGGGCACACCGAAGCCCTGTTCGCCGCTGCGGCTGCCCAGAAGTTCGGCATGTTCTTGTGCGTGCAGGATCTGACTTGCCCCGGACTGTCGTTCTTGCACTCGGCGAGCCTGGCGTCTCGCATTCCCGGCGTGGCCGCCATCGAAGGCAATGCCCGCCAATACTGCCCGGCGGCCAATAAGAAGCTCGGCCGTAGCTATGCCGGGATGTTCGAGTTCAAGGATGGGATGGTGCAGACGAGTCTGCTGAGTGGATTTGGCTTGGGGTATTGAACCGAGAGTCACGTCGGCGTGTCGCTCCGCCGGAGTTGGGAGCCAGCACTTCAGGAACCTGCGTCTGATTCCTGAACATCAGACAGCACTTGGCGGTACAAAGCTGGGGCCACGAAGAATCTGGCCTGCCCCCAATTTTCTGATCCATGTGGTGCGCTCGCTCTCCCACTCCGCCTCGGTCATTTCGAAAAATGGAATCCCCAATGGCGAGGCATGTCGGATGAATTCCTCGCGGCCCAGTCCAAACCACTCGGCCGCTTTGCCACTGGAGATGACGCCGCGACGATAGAGTTCCAACACCACCAATTCAGGGACGGACTCGCGAATCGGCCGGTTGAGTGAAGTGAGTACGGCCACAAGTTCGTCGTTCAACTCGATGGTTTGCTGGCTCACGAGATCGCTCCGTCCAGTGATGAGATGCGGGACATCTCTCATGTACCGAGGCACCGAGCCACCGGAAAGAACAGACCGTCGCAGGCGATTCGCTGTTCCCATTTCACCTCCCAGCCCCGGATATGACCGGCGTTGTGAGCGAGGCGAATATCACCGCCTCCCCTTACCGCCCCATCATCTCATCCAGCACCGACTGCGGTGCGAAGTCGTACTTCAGCGGCTCCATCGAGTACGACGCCCGGCCCTGGGACAGGCTCCGCACCTGGGTCGAGTACCCGAACATCCGCGACAGGGCAGCTTCGGCTTCGATCGCGGTCAGGTGGTCGCGGGGCTCGGCTCCGTGGATGCGGGCTTGACGCTGGGCCAGGTCGGCTTGGATGTTCCCCATGAACTCGTTGGGGGTCACCACCTCCACCTTCATGATCGGCTCAAGCAGGCCCACATCCGCCTTGCCCAGCGTGGCATAGACGGCTTGCGACACAGCTGTGCGGATGGCCTCTTCGGTCGATTCGCCGATGGTGTAGTCGACGGAAACGACGGTGAATTTCACGTGCATGAGGGGGTAGCCGACGATCCCGCCGGACTGGCCGGCTTCGAGGGTGGCCTGGGCGATGATCTTGGCGACATCGGGTGGCACCTCGTCGTGCTTGAGTCCGCTGGCCACGGTGACGGGCTCTTTCCCCTCGAACGGCTCCACGCGGATCTTGATTCCGAACCGCTGGATTACCCCTTGGACAGCCCGGTGGAACGTGCCCTCCCCCACGGCGGAGTTCCGCACCGTTTCACGGTACGAGACGCGAGGCTTGTGGACCTTGACATTGAGATTGAAGTCCCGCAGGAGCCGCTTCTGCAATACCTCCAGATGCAATTCCCCCATGCCGCTGATGATCGTCTGGCCGGTCTCTTCGCTGACCTTGGCCCGGAATGTGGGATCTTGTTTGGCCAGGCGAGCCAGGGCTTCTTCCAGCTTTTTGCGGTCGTCCCCGGATTCCGGCTCGACGGCCACCGAGATCACCGTCTCGGGGAACACGATCGCTTCCAGCAGAATGCCGTGCTTCTGGTCGCAGAGGGTGTCCCCGGTCACGACCTCCTTCGGACCCACGACACCGGCGATTCCACCGGGGCCGACGAAGTCCGTCTCGATTTTCTCGCGGGCGTCGGCCTGGATGTGCCACAACTGGCTGATGAGTTCCTTTTTTCCGGTGCGTGGGTTCAACAGCCGCGACCCGCTCTTCAGCACTCCCGAGTAAACCCGGATCCAGCACAAGTCAGCGTGCTTGTCGGTTTGGATCTTGAACACCAGTCCGGCGAACGGCTCGTCCGGGTCGGGCTTACGGGTCACGCGCAGCTCGTCCTGCTTGCGGGCGGTGGGGTTGTCGCCTTCCACCGGCGGGCGATCGAGCGGGCTGGGGAGGTAGCGAAGCACGCCGTCCAGCAGCGGTTGCACCCCACAGTAATGCAGCGACGTGCCGCAGAATGTCGGCTGGATTTTGCCTTGCAGCGTGGCCTGCCGGAGCAGCGAGTGAATCATCTCCACGGGGAGATCGCCTGCATCCAGATACGCCTGCATGGCGGTGTCATCAAGAACGGCGACCGCCTCAATCAGCTTGGCCCGCCACTCCTCAGCAGAGGCCGCGAACTCTTCCGGGATGTCGGTGATCTTGATCTTGGTGCCCAGGGACGCCTCATCGAAGTACATCGCCTTGCGGTCGATGAGGTCGATGATCCCCGTGAACGTAGTACTCGCTCCCATCGGAATGAACAGCGGCACCGGCTCCGCCCGCAGGCGACGCTGCATCTGCCCGAGCGTGCGTTCAAAGCTGGCTCCGATGCGGTCCATCTTGTTGATGAAGCAGATGCGAGGGACGTTGTACTTGGTGGCCTGCCGCCAGACGGTTTCGCTCTGGGCCTCGACTCCTTCGACCGCGCTGAACACCACACACGCCCCATCCAGCACGCGGAGGCTGCGCTCGACCTCGGCGGTGAAATCGACATGCCCGGGGGTATCGATCAGATTGATGAAGGCGTCTTTCCAGCGGCAGGAGATGGCGGCCGAGTAGATGGTAATGCCGCGCTGGGCCTCTTCCGGGTCGAAGTCGGTGGTGGCAGTGCCGTCGTCGACGTTGCCCATTTTGTGGGATTCGCCGGTGTAGTACAGGATGCGTTCAGTGGTCGTGGTCTTGCCGGCGTCGATGTGCGCGACGATACCGATGTTGCGAATTTTGTCGATCGGGGTCGCGATGGTGGACATGGCAGATCGTTAAGGGTTGATGGTTGATCGATCAAGCCCAGGGGTGGCACCCCCTGGGCTTTCACTAACAACTGAGAACTGAGAACTGAAGACTGAAGACTGAAGACTGAAGACTGACATCTTCCAAACGCAAAAGGAGGCTCCCGTTGCCGGACGCCTCCTGTTGGAATTCAGTGGAATGATCTCGCTGTGACCCGTGAGGAGTCACCCGGCAGTCGCGAGCGACTGGCCGATTACCACGCGAAGTGGGCGAAGGCCTTGTTGGCGTCGGCCATCTTGTGGACGTTTTCCCGCTTGGTCATGGCAGCCCCTTCTCGCTTGTAGGCCGCCATGAATTCTTCGGAGAGAGAAGCGGCAATGCCGCGTCCCTTGCGTCCGCGACAGGCTTCGAGAATCCAGCGAATCGCCAGAGCCCGCTGACGGCGCGTGCCGACAGGGGTCGGAACCTGGTAGGTCGCCCCGCCGACGCGCTTCGACCGGACTTCGATCGACGGCTTGACGTTGTCGACCGCGTGCTGGAAGACTTCCAGTTCGCTGGTTTCGGGCAGCTTCTTCTTGATGATGTCGAGGGCATCGTAGAAGACGCGGATCGCGACCGACTTCTTGCCGTCCCGCATCATGCAGTTGACGAACTTCGAAACGAGCAACGACCCGTACTTGGCGTCGGGCTGAAGCTGATCTTCACTGGCGGTAAAGTTCTTGGCCATTTGGGTTTCCGAGTCACGAAATCTGCTGAATGCGGCTGTGAGAGTGTCGCTTTTTGCACGGCGAAAGGGCGTTCTTTCGCGGAGCGAAAGACGACAAAACGGGCCCAGGCACGGAGGCTACTTGGCCTTGGGACGCTTGGCCCCGTAACGCGAACGAGCCTGCTTACGGGCGGTCACGCCGAGGGTGTCGAGCACGCCGCGGATGATCTTGTACCGCACACCGGGAAGGTCGCGAACACGGCCCCCACGGACGAGCACAATGCTGTGCTCCTGAAGGTTGTGGCCTTCACCGGGGATGTATGCGGTCAGTTCCTTGCCGTTGGACAAGCGAACGCGGGCGATCTTACGAAGGGCCGAGTTCGGCTTCTTCGGAGTCATCGTCCGCACTTGCAGGCACACGCCCCGCTTCTGAGGACAGCCCTCAAGCAGGGGGGTTTTGGTCTTGGTCGATTGCTTCTTCCGCGGTTTGCGGATGAGCTGATTGATGGTCGGCATGGCGTCAGACGCTCTCTGTCTGGAACTCGGTGCCCACTGGGAGCCCGATTTTTGGGAAGTCGAGGAGTGTACCGGCGGCAGGCGTGGGGGTCAAGCATCCCGTGGGAGGTCTGGTGTCGCAGAATTCCCAAGAATCCTGAAGAACTTTGAATTCCGCAGACCACGGAGGAGATCGCCCGTGTGACGGCAGAAGTTTGACGACTTCTGCGACAGATACAAAAGCCCGACGACCTGTGGCCGCCGGGCTTTCATCGTCGTATGCCGCAAGTGGAATCACACACCCGAGAACGGGTGCTTGGCGGTGTCCTTCTTGGCCAGCATTTCGGCCACGCTGGGCTCGTTCTTCATCGCGCGGGCGATGGCCAGCTTCGTCGCGTCGTAGTTGTACTGGAAGATCTTCTTGTCGTCGGCGGCTTCCCAATGAATGAACACGCCGCACACGATGCACAGGGTCTCGGCCTGGTCCTTGGGGATGATCCCGGCTTCGACGCTGTCGGCCACGGCTTTGGCCACGGCGTACTGGGCGGGTCCGAACATCTGGACGGCCTGCTTGGCCCCCTTGATGGTGACCTTGGTAATCATGACGGTGACCGGCTTCACCCCGACATTCGGGGCAAGGACGGCCAGCAGATTCGAGTGACCGTGCGACTGTGTGGCGAGGGCACTGGCAAACGCGGTGCCGACGGGACCGTTCTTGTCACCGATGAGCAGGTCAATGTGGGCAATTTCGTTGCCATCGCCGCAAAGGGCTTCACCAACGTGGAACGACATGCAAGAGACTCCTGGGGTTCTCGAAACGCGATTGATGTGCCCCCGGACCTACTGAAGGAAGCCGATTCAGACCCATCACAGACCAATTAATACCAAGCGAGAGGCTTTTTTTCCACCCTCCTGAAGAGCGTTTTTCACGGTCGACTCAATCGCCGTTCTCGGGTCGATGAAATTCAGGTTCATTCGACAATATGAGGGATCCTCACATTGCTACCTCGTAATCGTCGCGACGGATCAGCTGTTCGAATCATCAACCCCAACGGGGTTCCGACACGTCGCCCAGGGTGACCCGCGCGCCGCGGGCAACCCTGGGTGATACGCCGCAAACCTGTTGGAGAAGGCTGATGGCTGTCACTCGCACTTTCTGCCGTAGCCACGAGTATTTCGCAAGTTCTTGAAATGTCATCTTGACCGAATCGGGACGATCTGGAACATTCCGTCGCACTTCAGCGAGTTTCGTTGAAGTTCCTCTCAAGGATGAGACCCCCAACGGCCCCTTCGGCCAGAGATTCGTCGATCGGACCGTTCCGCGTGGCAGGCGTCCAACGCCGGCCCAATCGGCACAAGCAAAGGAGTGCATACGCCGTGAAGAAACTCTTCGTCTGTTTTGCCGTCGCCGCCGCATCCGCCGGTTTCGCCATGGCCCCCCTCTCGGCACAGGAGAAAGCAGCCCCGGCTGCGGCTTCTGCCACGCACCAAGTCGGCCTGATCGACATGGCGCACGTGTTCAAGAACTATGACAAGTTCAAGAGCATGACCGAGGAGATGCAGGCCGATGCCAAGCAGGCTCAGGACGATGCGACCGCCATGGTCGAGGATATGAAGAAGATCCAGACGACAATGCAAGGTCTGACGGAAGGCTCCCCGGACTTCATCAAGAACGAGACGGCGATCCTCACCCTGCAAACCAAGCTGGAAAGCTTCCGCAAGGTGCAGCAGCGGGAGTTCCTCCGCAAGGAAGCTGATATCTACAAGACCGTGTACATGGACGTGCAAGACGCGGTCCAGAAGTACTCCAAGTACTACAAGTACACGCTGGTTCTGCGGTTCAACCGTCAGAGCGTCGACGCTGCGGAAAACCCCCAGGAAATCATCACCAGCATGAATCGCCAGGTGGTCCACTACCGTGAGCAGGACGATCTGACCGACCCGATCCTGAACTTCCTGAACGACGAGTACAAGAAGGCATCTGGCGGGGCTGCGGCTCCGGCGGCTCGTGAAGCTCGTGGAACAGCTCCCGCCGTGAAGCGCTAGTGCTTGCCGTGCGGCTCTCAGCACGGGTGAACGTTGTGGGACGTTCACCCGTGTCTTTGCATTTTGGGAGTCGCCAATAGAAGGTCGCTACGATCGCCAGAACGTGGGTGGCTGGGAACAATCACTCGAACGAGCCTGACCTCTCCCACCCAGTTCTTTGGCTTCGGCACCATCGAACCCACTCGCCCACCTTCTGGCGTTGGTGGCGACTCTCAGTTGATTAGTCACCGAAAGTGCTCTCATGTCAACACGACGACAACGGACCATCTCTCGCCCCGTCCTAGTCGAGGGGTTTGGCCTGTTTGGCGGGGCCGATGTGCGAATGTCGCTGCTTCCGGCGGAACCGAACAGCGGTCTCGTCTTCGAGCGCGTCGACCTCCCCGGACGCCCGCGCGTCCCCGCGCGGATGAACTATCTCGTGCATCAACCGCGACGCACCGTGCTGGAACGACGCACCGCTCGCGTGGAGATGGTCGAACATGTGCTGGCCGCATTGGCTGGCCTGTGGATCGACAACTGCCTGATCCAGTTGGATGCCCTCGAACCGCCCATCGGGGATGGCTCAGCTTTGGAGATCGTCGAGGCCCTGCTGTACGCCGGGATCGCCGAGCAACAGGTGCTGCAAGCTCAGTTCCCGGTGACTGGGGAACTGAAAGTCTCCACCCCGGGAGAGCGAGGTTTGATGCAGGCCCACCGCTCGGACAGCTATACCATTCGTTACGACCTCGACTATGGCCAGACGGTCATCCCGCCGCAGTCGTTCACGGCGACGATCACCCCGGAGGAGTTCGTGCGCGAGATCGCCTTCGCCCGCACGTTCGTGCTGGAGTCCGAGGTCGCCCTGCTCAAGGCCCGGGGGTATGGCCTACGAGCCACCACCCAAAACTTGCTGGTCTTCGGGCCGCAAGGCGTGATCGACAACACGCTCCGCGCCCCCGATGAGTGCGCCCGCCACAAGCTCCTCGACTGCATCGGCGATCTGGCCCTGTGCGGCGGCAGCCCGGTTGGCAGCTTCCACGCCATCCAATCGGGCCACCACCTCAACCACCGCATGGTCGAGAATCTGGTCGGGGTCAACCCGCCGCTGCGGAAGTCGGCTTGAGACCCGTCGCGACGTTCGCCCTCGGTCAAGACTTCCGAAGTCTTCTGAGACTTCCGAAGTCTGAGGGATAGCGGATTCCCAGACATGCCACCCATCCTCTGGCGAAGGTCGCTCCCGGACAACTTGAGTCGAATGCCCGAGAATGTGAAGAGTCCCAGAGAGGCGAATCGCAGAATCTGCAAGTTCTGTTTGGGAACCTGTTGACGAGAACCGATGATTTAACATATTCCACCTCTCTCAGTTCTCGGCGGCGGCTGCCACTCGCAGGTGCTGACCGACCCGGCCCCCACAGACAAGGACGTCTGGATGGCAACCTACATTTCTCCACTGGCCTATGTCGATCCCCGCGCTCAACTGGGCGAGGATGTCCACATTGGTCCGTTCTGCCTCATCGGCCCCGATGTGCGGCTGGGGGCGAACTGCCGCCTGGAAAGCCATGTCACGGTGATTGGCTGGACGACCATTGGCGAGCGGAATCGGTTCTCGCAGAACTGCGTCATCGGCGGCGAGCCCCAGGACAAGTCCTACGTCCCAGGGGCACCGACCCAGGTCATCATTGGCGATGACAATCAATTCCGTGAAGGCGTGACCGTCAACCGCGGGGCCGAAAAGGAAGACGGCGTGACCAGGATCGGCCATCGCAATCTGCTGATGTCGAATGCCCACGTGGCCCACAACTGCCACGTCTTTTCCGACACGACGATCGTCAACGGCGTGCTGCTGGGTGGCCATGTGCATGTCCATGACAAGGCGATCATCTCCGGCAACTCCGCCATCCACCACTTCGGGACCGTCGGCACGCTGGCCTTCGTCGGCGGGTGCAGCAAGGTCGTGGTCGATGTGCCCCCGTACATGATCTTTGATGGCAACGACGATGCCCGCGTCAAGACGCTCAATCTGGTCGGGATGCAACGGGCCGGGATCAGTGCGAGTACGATCACGTCGATCAAGCGGGCCTACAAGCTCCTGATTCGAGAGCATCGACCGCTCGACGAAGTGCGGAATCTGATGGCCGAAGAACTCGAAGGGATCATCCCGATTGAGCTCGCCGGGCTGTTCAACTTCCTCAACTTCCAGCGCCAGGGAAAGGTCGGTCGAGGTCGCGAGGTGTTTCGCGGAGTGGTCCCGAATCTCGCCCAGCCGGAGACGCAGTCCAAGGCGGCCTGAGCCCCCTGGGGAGGCGAAGCGAGTGCTGTACACACGATTGTGGTTGAGTCGCTCAGCGTGGGGCACGTCTCCCTCATCCCCGTGCCGCTCACCACCCGATTCGTTGTGTTCACCGCACTGGCCTCGCCTTCCCACCACACAAGAGACACTGTTCATGAATCGATTGAAGCTGGGAGTGGTCGGCGTGGGAGCCCTCGGGCGGCATCATGCCCGCATCCTGGCGTCGTTCCCGGATGTGGAACTCGTCGCGGTGGCGGAACCGAATGAGACGCAGGGCCGCTCAGTGGCGGAGTCGTGTCGTTGCGAGTGGGTGCCGGACTTCGCCTCACTCCTGGGCCGCGTCGACGCAGCGTCCATCGTGGTGCCGACCTGCATGCACCGCCAGGTGGCCGTTGAGTTCCTCCGGCGCGGCATCCCGATCCTCGTCGAGAAGCCACTGGCCAGCACCCTGGCCGATGCCCGCGAAATGGTGGCGGCGGCGAAATCCCATTCCGTCCCGCTGCAAGTCGGCCATATCGAACGCTTCAACCCCGCGTTCCAGGCCCTGGCCTCTCAAGTCAAGTCGCCGAAGTACATTCGCGCCGAACGCTACAGCAACTACGCCTTTCGCTCGACTGACATCGGTGTCGTGCATGATCTGATGATCCACGACATCGAGTTGACCCAGCATCTCGTCCAGTCCGACTTCGTCTCCGTCGAGGCCTTCGGCGTCTCGCTGGTCGGCGGTCACGAAGACGCGGTGCAAGCCCGCGTGCGGTTCGCCAACGGCTGCATCGCCGACCTCTCCGCCAACCGCGTCTGCCCCACCGCCACGCGCACGATGCAGGTCTGGTCCGCCAGTGGTTGCATCACAGCCGACCTGCACACCCGCACGTTGACCTCGTTCGGTGCGGGGCCCGATCTGCTCAGCGGACAACTGCCGTACGACCTCGGTCGACAGCCGGGAGCCGACATCAACCAGTTGAAGTCCGAGATGTTCTCCCGGTTCATTCCCACCGAGTCCCCCACCATCGAGGCCGTCGACGCCCTGACCCTCGAACTCCGCAGCTTCCTCGACAGCGTCCGCAGCCACTCGACCCCGCTGGTGGATGGAGTCGCTGGCCTCAAAGCGATTGAACTCGCCGATGCGATCTTGAAGTCGGTCAGCGCCCACCGCTGGGACGGCGCGTCGTCCGACAGCCGGGGCCCCCACGTGTTGCTGAATGCGCTGACCGATCAGCGAGCTGCGGCTTAAGGCGACAGGCGATTTCTGTTTTCCCCGTGGGATAGGCTTCCAGCCTGTCAGTCGCCCGAAGAATGACAGGCTGGAAGCCTATCCCACGGTACGTTGACATCGACCGATCGCTCACGCCTTCCGCCCCAGAATCCGGTCGAGCGAATCGGAGGTCTGATAAATCAGCGCCTCGGGGTAGTGCGCATAGGGGTGGAAGTATTCAAACGTCAGGAACCCCTTGTACCCCGTCTCGGCCAGAGCCTCGGTCACTGCGGGCCAGTTGGTGGTTCCGTCCAGCAGCGGTCGGAAGGTCTCCAGCGAGAAGTCGGTCCCCTTCTTGGTGAACTCCTTGAGGTGGACGTTCTTCGTGCGGCTGCCAAGGATCTTGGCCCAGTGTTCGGGGAACTGGAACATCGAGATGTTGCCGGTGTCGAAGTGGACGCGGACATGCTCGCTGCCGAAGCTGTCGACGAATCCGTTCATCTCCATCGGCGTCATCAGGTAGCCATTGAAAAAGATGTTCTCGATGTTGAGGCACACCTTGAGCTTCTCGGCTTGCTTCGCGAGTTGGCCGACTGCCTCGCGGGCCCGCTGGTCGCACACGTCATTCGCCACCGGCTCATGGTCGGTCCGCCACGGGATGTGTACTGCACCCGGCACCACGAGGACGTTTTCGACACCGAGGTCATGCGCCGCCTGGGCGATCTTCCCGGCGAGTTCGATCCCCTGCGCCCGCTTGGCCGGATCGTTGCTCGTCAGCGGATAGGGCCAGAACAGGAACGAGCACAACCCGCTGATCTGGATGCCGATCTCATCGGCCATCTTGCGGATCGCGTGGTAGTCGGCGGTCCCATGCTTCGGTGAAAGATCGTTGTCGAGGTCGTAGTTCAGCTCGATCCCATCGAACCCCGCATCCTTGGCCAGTTGCAGGCACTCGCGGAGCGTCATCCGCTCCGGGTATGGAAAGGCCCACAGGTTGATCGACTTGAGCATGTCGTACTTCTTCGGCGACCCGCGTCTCGCATCGGGAATGGGGGGCGCAGCCGCCGCAGCCTGGGCCGGTTCAAAGGCCAAGGCCCCGAGGCCGACAGAAGCGATCGTGGCCTGGAGTGCCTCGCGACGGGAGAATGCGGCAGGTGGGTTCATGGTTGACTCTGACACGTCCATTAAAGTTCAGTGACTCGCAGCAAACAACGCCCAGGGGTTTGCAACCCCTGGGCTTTCCGCCACCACACGCTACTCCGCCAGCCCCTTGGCGAACGCCTCCGCCGGCAGTTCCTTCCCGGTGATGGCCTTGAACTGGGCGTTGATCTGGTCGACGTACACCGCTTGCGGCTCGATGACCCGGCAGCCGCGCTCGCGGGCTTCGACGAACAGTGGATGCTCGCGCGGAGGGTCGGAGACATCCAGCACCGCGTGGTTGGCCCGGAACAGTGAAGGGTTCACGTTCCCCTGATTCTGACCGCTCACCAGGTTGCGGTCGGCGATCACAATCACATCGGCCAGTGTGTCGTACAGCTGAGCGAAGGGCACCATGCGGCAGCCGTTGGCGGTGGCGATCTTCTGCGACTCCTTGTCCTTGGGGCCACAGATGCTGACCATGCCCTTGCGCTGTGTGACGCCGTAGACCATCGACTGGGCCATCCCCCCGTTGCCCAGGACGAGCACATTCTGGCGTTCCAAGGCGCGCTTGCCATCGCCCGCTGAGACCGAGCCTTCGAGCGCTCGCAGCCCGCTCCGCCACAGCGTGTTGTACCCATGCCATCCCTCATCGCGCCGCAACAGTAGATCGATGTACTCGCTCTGGGCATCGTGCTTGTCGATATGCTCGGCCAGCGGCAGCAGCTTCTGCCCGTTCCCCTCACTGACGAGGATCGCCTTGATCTTCAGAGCGTCCAGCATCTTCTTGAGCATCTTCACATCACCCAGTTCGATCGGCAGGCAGCGGACGTTCACGCCAATCTGCTTGAAGGCGGCGTTGAGGATGCGTGTGGTGATCGACTGGGCCTCGCCGAACCCGGCGATGGCGATGAACACCGTCGACTTCTCGATCTCGCGGCAGGCGTACGTCTCGTCGAGTTCAAACACCGTCGCCTGCCCGGGGAACGCTTCCAGTCCCTGTTCCAGAGCTGCATAGATCCACGGCGAGCCGTACTTCTGACCCAGCAACGAGAACGTCAGATCGGCCCGCCCCAGTCCCATCCCCACGATCGGCAGTCGCCGTTTCTGGCTGACCGCGACCAGCAGCGGCCACGCATCGTCGATCGTCGGCGTCGGCCAGGTGAACTTCACGATGTCGGCATGGGCGTTGGCCGCCTCATCGAAGATCGAGTCGATGTCGGACTCGGGGTGGTCCATGCGGGTGAAGCTGATGACCCGCTGGGTCTTACCGAAGCGGGGGATTTTGGGGGCCGTGTCGAGGTCGAGTTCGATGTAGGCTGGGCCTGCGACGATGGCCTGCCGCAGCAGGGCCATTCGCTCCTGCTCACTGCCATTGAACTTTCCACCATCCTGCTGTCGGCGGCAAGAGACGATGATTGGCTTGTCGAACCCGGTGATCAGGTCTTTGACATCCGGCTCCTTGATGAGGTGGTCCAGGGCCAGCTCGACCACGTCCGCGTAACGGCAGGCATTGAGGATGTCGACCTTAGCCAAGGTCCGCGAAGTCGGGGCAACGGTGATGCAGATCATGGGAGTCCGCCGGAGTGGGGAACGATGAGAGGCCGAAGAATGAAAGGCGTGATCGACCGATCCGACGATATTCGCACACAAGTTGGGGAATTGCCACCCGCGTGAAGTGTGAATGAGTTTCCGTGATCGTGACGCTGTGGGAGAGGAGGTTCAGAATTTAACGCAAAGACGCCAAGGTGCGAGGACGCTATGAGGGACAACTTTCATTCTTTGCGTCTTTGCGTCCTGGCGTCTTTGCGTTGAATTCTGACTCCGTTTTCACGCTGTCGGACGCCGCGTCATCCATACGCCGAGCGAGACGCACGCCGCCGCGAAGGCCCCGCTCACCGCCAAGCTCACCGGCAACGAAGGGAGCCCCACCGTCCCCTGACCGATCACATGCCGCAGAGCTGCCAACCCATACGACAGAGGATTGACCGCCACGACCCAGCTGAGCCAGCGACTCCCATTGGGAGGGAAGAACGCCCCGGAGAGGAGCCACATCGGCATGAGTAACACGCTCATGACCCCGTGGAAGCCCTGCACGGAATCGATCTTCCATGCAAACAGAAACCCCAGTCCCGCCATCCCCAACCCCGTGAGGAACAACACCCCGGTCATCGCCAGCGACTGAGCCGCCGAGAACCCCAGCGACATCTCTGGAGCCAGCCCGACGTACTGCAACAGCGGGGCCGACCACAGGAACAACATCGCCTGCGAGAGGGCGAGTAACGCCCCTCCACAGAGCTTGCCGAGTACCAGCGAGAGCCTCGGCACCGGCGAGGCCAACACCCCTTGCAGGAACCCCTCGTTGCGATCCTGGATCACCGAAATCGACGAGAAGATCGACGTAAACAGCACGATCATCAGTGCCGCTCCGGGCAGGAAATACTCTTGAAACGAAACGCTCCCTCCCGACCCAGCCGCCATGTGAAACGACCCGCTCAGCCCCGCCCCGAACAGCACCCAGAAGATCACTGGTTGAGCCAACGCCCCCACGACGCGCGACCGCTGGCGAAAGAACCGCACGAACTCTCGCTCGACCAATGTGGCGATGGGCAGGACGTACGAGCCATAGACGCCGGGATGGGGGATGGAAGTCATAGGAGGCCGACCGTCGTCCGGACCGCCAAGTCCGGGCGTGAGAGTTTCACAGGGAGATCAGCGCTCACTCGAAGTCACCGTGCGAGCGCCACACCCGGGGCATCATCATGGATTCGGGTGACGATGTCCAAGTCACCGGACCGTGTTGGTCCGCTGGGGTGTATGCCACAAAAAGTCGGCAGCGGCAGAAATTCAAACACAGTCGCTCGGTGGTGAGTCTCTGCCTACTTTTGTGAGGCACGCACGTCCGCTCACACTCGCCCTCTTCCCGTGAATACGTCATTCTGTGGATCCGCGCCGCACGCGGGGGAGAGTCCACTCCTTCAGTCTCAGTCCGCATCCTCCTTGGCGATCCGCCCCATGCTACGTCGTCGCATTGGCCAAACTGATTTGTGGGTCTCGCCGGTGGCGCTGGGCTGTTGGCCGATGGCGGGGATCACGAGCATTGGGGTGACGGAGACGGATAGCCTCGCCACGATCGCAGCAGCCCTCAATGCGGGGATCAACTTCTTCGACACGGCGTACTGCTACGGCTACGACGGGGAGAGTGAGAAGCTGGTCGGGCGGGTGTTGCGGCCTCATCGGGGTGAGGTCGTGATCGCCACCAAGTGCGGCATCCACTGGGGCCGGGATCAGAAGCAGGTCAAGGACGCCCGGCCCGAGACGATTCGTCGGCAGTGCGACGAGAGCCTGCTGCGGCTGGGCTTGGAGGTGATCGACCTGTACTACCTGCACGCCCCGGACCCGTCGGTCCCGGTCGCCGAATCAGCGGGAGCGATGAAGGAACTCCTCAATGCGGGCAAGGTGCGGGCCGTGGGGGTCTCGAACTTCTCGCAGATCAGCCAGTACGAAGCGTTTCACGCCGTCTGCCCCATCTCCGCCGACCAGCCGCATTTCAACATGCTCCAGCGCGAGATCGAAGCTGAGCGGCTCCCGTGGTGCCAGCAACACGGGGTGTCAGTGGCTGTCTACTGGCCGCTGATGAAGGGGTTCCTGGCGGGCAAACTCTCCCGCGACCATGTGTGGGACGCGAAGGATGGTCGCCAGAAGTACCCGGTGTTCCAGGGGGACCAGTGGGACCAGACCCACGACTTCCTGGACCGCTTGCGACCAATCGCCGCCCGGCACGGTTGCCCGCTGGCCCAACTCGTGACCGCGTGGACGATTCAAAGACCGGGGATTACAGTCGCCTTGTGTGGAGCGAAGCGGCCGGACCAGATTCAGGAGTCGGCGGGGGCGATGGAGATGGTTCTCACCGAACAGGATCTGGCCGAGATCGATCAGGCGATCCAAGCACGCGGTGAGGTACTGTCGCGGGCGGCCGTGACTTGAACGTGTTGATGTAGGATGGGCAATCCTGCCCGTCCCCGGATCGCGATACGACTCGCGAATTACCAAATCGCAAAGCCGGGAGATGGAGATGTCTCACATGAGCGGAAGAATTCAACGCCAAGGCGCAAGGGTGCAAAGACGCCAAGAAATCCAGTTGCCTCTTCCCTTGGCGTCTTCGCGCCGGAGTGTCTTTGCCTTGAATTCCTCCTCCACTTCTCCGTGCCTCCGTGCCTCCGTGGTGAATCCCCCCGCGCTGCGCAAGACGGACGGGCAGATGTGCCCGTCCTACTTACTCGTGGGCTTGTGGCTACTCCTTTGCCCCTCGTTCTCGCACGCCGAGGACTCAGCGCAGCTGAACACGGCCTACATCTCCGACGTCCAACCGCTGCTCAAGGCGTACTGCTACGAGTGTCACTCCGGCGACACACTCGAAGCGGACATTGACCTGGCCGTCTTCACCGACCTCACACAAGTCCGCAAGCAGACCAAGGTCTGGCAGAAGATCGGCGAGATGCTCAGCAGTGAGCAGATGCCCCCGCCGGACTCGAAGCAGCCGACCGCACCCGAGCGGGCCACGCTGCAAGCATGGGTCAAGCGGCATCTCACCGTCGAGGCAGCTGCGCATGCGGGCGATCCGGGTCCGGTGGTGCTCAGGCGGCTGAGTAATGCGGAGTACACGTATACGATTCGCGACATCACCGGCATCGCGACGCTCGACCCGGCCAAAGAGTTCCCGGTGGACAGTGCATCGGGGGAGGGGTTCACGAATGTGGGGAACTCACTGGTCATGTCACCGGCGTTGCTCACGAAGTACCTCGACGCAGCCAAGGTGGTCGCATCGCATGCGGTGCTGTTGCCGGATGGGATGCGGTTCTCGCCGTACAACACGCGGCGGGATTGGACCAATGAGTCACTCGCCAAGATTCGCGGGCTGTATGCTCGCTACAGCGGCGATGGCGGCGGGGCGGCGGTGAATTTGCAAGGTGTGCAGTTCAATACCAATCGCGGCGGGCGACTGCCGGTGGAGCGGTACTTGCTTGCGACGATTGAGGAGCGAGAGGGACTTGCATCGGGTGTCAAGACGATCGAGGCTGTCGCAGAGTCTCGGGGGTTGAGTCCGAAGTACCTCGGCACCGTCTGGTCGATGCTCAACGCCAGTGACGATAAGTCACTGTTGCACTCTCCGCTACGAGCGAAGTGGAAGACCGCGAAGGCCAGCGATCTGCCGCAGCTGTTGGAACTCATCACCCCGTGGCAGGCAGCCCTGTTCAAGTTCAACTCGGTCGGGCAGATCGGTCTGCAACCGGAGATTAAGGCGTGGCTGGTCCCGGTCAGTCCGCTGATCGCGAGGCAGGAGTTTCGTGTGAAGTTACCAGCCGATGCGTCTGGCGAGGTCGTGTTGTCGCTGAGGTCGGAAGATGCCGGGGACGGGAACACGGGTGATGATGTGCTCTGGGATCGCCCGAGGTTTGTGGCTCAGGGTCGGCCCGACTTGCTCCTCAAGGACGTGGGCCGTGTGGCGGATGAACTGGCGAAGAGCCGCGACCGCCACTTCGCTCAAGCGGCCCAGTGCCTCGCCGCTGCTGCTGAAGCCGGGCAGTCGACGGCCACCATCGAACTCGAACCGCTGGCGAAGAAGCATGGCGTCGATGCCGATTCGCTGGCGGCGTGGCTGGAGTACCTGGGCATCGGGACCGGCGGACCGGCGACGATTGGGACGCCGATCACCCGCAAGCAAGAGAAGGCCGAAGCGTATGACTTCATCAAGGGCTGGGTCGGCGATGACGCCCTGAGCGTGGTCGCGAACTCGTCCGACCAGCATGTCCGCGTCCCCGGCAACGTCAAGCCGCACAGCGTCGTGGTCCACCCCGCTCCGACGATCTCGGTCGCGGTCGGCTGGCGGAGTCCGGTGGCTGCGGCGCTGAAGATCAGTGGGTTGGTGCAGCACGCGCACCCGGAATGTGGGAACGGCGTGGCGTGGTCCCTGGAGCTACGGCGCGGGAACACGAAGCAGCGGCTGGCCTCGGGGGAGAGCCAGCGAGCGACCGTCATCCCGGTGGGGCCGTTGGAGTCAGTCGCTGTGCGGCCCGGCGATGTGATCGCCCTGGTCATCAGTCCGAAGGAGAACAACCACTCGTGCGACCTGACCTCGATCGACCTGACGCTGAGCGATGGGACGACGGAGTGGAACCTGTGGAAGGAAGTCTCGCCGGAGATCCTGGCCGGGAATCCGCATGCTGACTCGCATGGGAACAAAGAGGTGTGGCACTTCTTCTCCGAACCAGCCAATGGGAGCGGGGCCGGGCACGTGATCCCCGAGGGGTCGGTCCTGTCCAAGTGGCAAGCCGCCAGCGACCCGG
>JAYTWO010000367.1:0-11195 GCA_043743415.1 Planctomycetota bacterium | reverse complement strand
AGTGCAGGTTCGGCTGCAGCGAGACATACGCCCCGCCATCGGCCAGCTCGATCCCGATCGGCAGATGCAAGCCCCGTGCGAAGACGGTCTGCTTGTCGGCTTTGCCATCGCGGTCGGCGTCTTCCAGGATCAGGATCTTGTCATCCACCGGTGTCCCCGGCAGGTACTGCGGATAGCTCGGATTGGTCCCGACCCACAGCCGCCCCTTGCGGTCGAAGGTCATGGCGACCGGATCCTTGAGGTCCGGGAACTCGACCTCGGAGGCGTACAGCGAGATCTCAAAGTCCGGCGGCAGCGTGAAGCTGGCCTTCGCCTCTTCGGGCGTGGTGAGGTGGACTTCGTTCTTGAAGTTGGTCTCGATGCTCACGAAGTCGCCGGTCCCGCTGTCGTCGATCGACTGCTTCGGCGTGCCTCCGTTGGCCGTCTGCCAGATGCGGCCATCGCGAACGGCGATCATCTTCCGCAGCTTGGCAAACTCGGCCGGAAAGTTGGTCACCCCGAACGGCGTCTTGCGTTGCCCGTAGATGTAACAGCCGTTGACCGAGCGGTAGTCGTAGTAGAACTGCTTGTTCTTCTCCTGGACCTCGGCATAGAGCTTTTCGAGGTTGCACTTCGCCGCCGGGGCCGGTCCGCTGAGGGCCTCGTCCATGATCGGGGCGAGGACTGCGTACCCCGCATCGCTGAGGTGGACCCCGTTGATGGTCAGGTACTTGCCACTCGCGCTGGACTCCGCGAAGAGCTTCTTCGTCGGCGTGAACAGGTCAACGAACCCGACCTTGCTGGCTACGGCCAGCTTCTGCATCGCGGCGGTGTACATCTCGATGCGGGCGTTGTTCCATGTCCCGGCGAGAATCTTGCGATCGGTGCGGTCTTCATTGGCGATGGGTGAGAGCAATACCAGACGCGGCGGTGCCTTGCCGTCGTAGCTCGTGGTGGTCGTCTTCTGGATGAAGTCGGCAAGTTCCTTTTCGAACTTCGCCAGCCCCTTCTCGCCTCCGAACGATTCGTTGAACCCGAAGGCCGCGAGGATCACCTGTGGCTGGTGATCTTCGAGCCGATGCCCGTGGTCCTCGAACTTGTCCTGCCGAGGTCGCAACACCACCTCATCCGCCGACCAGCCGAGGTTCCGGAACACCAGCTTGTGCTCCGGATACCTCGCATGCAGTCGCGTCTCGTAGTGTCCAAAGAACGACATCCGCTCGGCGAAGGTGTTCCCGATCACGACGATCTTGTCGCCTGGATTCACGACCAGCGGAGCCTCGGCCCGCACAACATTGCACAGACTGAACGACAGACCGATCACAGTCACAAAGGCCATCAGACGCTGCATGGATCGACTCATGATTGAGAGGACGGAAAGACCAGTTCGAGGCACCGCCTCGAGGGTGCGTCGATTCTGGCATCTCGGGAGGGGGAAGTAAACGCATCGAAATGGATGACTGAGTGCCGAACTGGCCGCCGCCAGTCACTTCGCTGTGGCCGCGTGGCCATTTCCGCTCTGGTAGTAATCCCCGGTCAAATACCTCACCAGCAGGTCGAGTTGCGCCTCCGTCAGTTGGTCGTGGAAACCCGGCATGACATTGTTACCGGAGTCTCCGGCGTAGTGGGCTTGCGGGTTGCCGATGAACTGCTTGAGCCAATCCCGGCCCGCGTATCCGGTCAGGATCGGGAACAGATCGGTCGACAGCGGATCGGCTTCACCCTGGACGTGCATCGCGTGGCAGTCGCTGCACGCCGAGTCGAACTCGCCCTTGGTCAGCTTGCCGGTGGCGAACACCTCGCGTCCCCAGCGGACCTGGGGGTCGTGGTCGGGCAGGGCATCGGCGCGGTCCCCTTGGGCGTACAGGAACTCCACCAGCCCTTCGTAGTCTGCGGCGTTGGCGGGGTCTTTCAGCAGCGGGCCGTTTGCGACGGACCAGTCTTTCATCGACCCGCTCAGGATCGCAACTGCTCCCTTCGCCCGTTCTGCGGAGGCGTGGTTCGCTACCGTGATGTTCTTGAGTGAGGCGAAGTGTCCCTCGAAATCAGTGAGGACCGATTTGATCCAGTCGCGGCTGCCGAAGTTGACGTTCTCTCGATGCAAGAGGTCGGCGAGTTGCGGGCCTTGCGGCGGCTTCTGTCCGGGCGAAGGTTGTCCCTTCTCCTTGGCGGGGAGCGGGAAGTCGATCCCCGGCGACTGGTGGCATTCGAGGCAGTACGTCCGGAACAGGTTTGACCCCTGCGTCAGCGGATCGTTTCGCAGCAGCGTGATCGCTCCATCGGCGGGGATGCCGGTTGGCGACTGGGCCAGCTCGACGGTGCGGGCCCCGTCGACATGGGCCTGATGCACGGCCAGGCGGAAGTCGCGGCTGTCGGCATCGTCCTGATACCAGTCCTCGTACAGGGCATACCCGGTGAGGCTCCCCGCTCCCAGCATCACGACGAACAAGAACCCGACGTTGAACACATGACCGGCCCGCTTGCGACCGATGATCGGCATCGCCGCCAGGATCGTCATCAGCACGCCCGGAATCACGATCGCCCCGAACGCCTCGCCGAGATGCGTGATCTCGCCCAACTGGGAGACCCACTCGAACTTGAGGAACCGAAACAGGAACAGGTAGTACCATTCGGGACGGGCTGCGTTGTACGCCTCAGCGGGGTTGGCCGGGGCACTGAGTTCGGCACCATGATGCCACAGCGTGAGCGTCATCACTCCCGCCAGAACCGCCAGACAGGCAATGCCATCCATCAGCACCTGATCCGGCCAGAACATGGCCTCGGGTTTCCGCTGGGGATCGGGCACCGTGATCCCGTGTCGCCGGAAGACATAAATGTGCAACCCGAGCAACACCACCAGCAAGGCGGGCAACACCCCCGCGTGCATGGCGAAGAACCGCGTCAGCGTGTGATGGCCGTACTCGCTGCCCCCCTGGGCCAGCTTCTGAATGTCGGGACCGATGACCGGCGTGGAGCCCATGATCTCGGTGGCGACCTGCGTGGCGTAGTACCCCTTTTGATCCCACGGCAGCAGATACCCGGTCAGACCCAGACCCATCACGATCTGCATCAGCACTAACCCGAGCCAGAAGTTGACCTCGCGGGGAGCCTTATAGGCCCCATCGATGACGACCTGCACGAGATGAATCATCAACAGAATCACCATCGCCTGAGCTGCGAAGTGATGGATGCCGCGTACCAGCCAACCGAGCGTCATCTCGTTCTGGATGTAGTACACGCTTTCCCAGGCCGTCTTCGTGCTGGCGCTGTAGCCCATCCACAACATCAGGCCGGTGATGACCTGCATCACGAAGGTGAAGCTCAGCGTACTGCCCCACACATACCGCCATCGCGCTCCCCCGGGGATGCGTTCGTTCAGAGCCTCGTGGACGAGCGCACGGTATCCGGTCCGGTCATCAAACCAGTTCAGGAAGCTGGAAATCATGAAGAGCGCTCATCACGGCAGGAGGCGGAATCAGGCGGGACGATTCGGGCAGCCGAATCGCTCTCTCTATTTTGGCTCATGAGATCGTCTGGACACAAGGACAGGCCGCGGGTTCTTGAATGTCGCACGACGCTCCGCGTCGTGAGTCACGACGCGGAGCGTCGTGCCACAATGCCTCACAGTTGTGACGACCGGTCACATTCCGTACCGTTGCTTCCTTCTGGTGACACCGGAATCTCCCTCGTCACTGGCCCCGGTCTGGCCCCTCCGAAAGTCCGCTCATGAGTGCCGACAACACGCCCATCTCCCGCGGTCAATGGATGGCCTTGGCCGCAGCCATACTGGGCTGGTTGTTCGATGGATTTGAGATGGGATTGTTTCCACTGGTGATGAAGCCCGCACTGAAGGATCTGCTCAGCCAGGGCGGCGCGACCGTCTCCGATCAACTGATCGGCAAGTGGGAAGGGATCATGCACGCGGGGTTCCTGATCGGGGCCGCGACAGGGGGCGTGCTGTTCGGGTGGCTGGGAGACCGGATCGGGCGGGTGCGGGCGATGTCGCTCAGCGTGTTGACATTCGCCCTGTTCAGCGGACTGTGTGGACTCGGGAACTCGGTGGGGCTGGTGTTGTTCTTTCGGTTTGTGGCCTCGCTGGGGATGGGTGGCGAGTGGTCGCTGGGGGTGTCACTGGTGATGGAGTTGTGGCCGGGGCGGTCGCGGGCGTGGCTGGCCGGACTGATTGGAGCGGCCTCCAATGTCGGGTTCATCTTGATCGCCCTCGTCAGCTTGGCGATGACGCCGATGATCTCGACCCTGGGAAACCTGATGCTCAGCGTGGGTCTGGGTGAGGCGTTTGTGACCAAGCTGACGCAGAACTCCGGCTGGCGGATGTTGATGCTGGTCGGAGCGTTTCCAGCGCTGCTGACGTTCTTCATTCGGTTGTTCGTTCCGGAGTCGAAGAAGTGGGAGGATGCGCAGGCTCACGGGGCCACCACGAACTGGGCGGCCAGGGATTTGTGGGGTGTGGTGATCGGGTGCCTCGGCCCGCTGGGGATGGTCGTCGTATATGCCTTGGACTACCCATTGCCCGTGCAACTGGTCGCGATTGTGATCGGACTGGCTGCGGCCTTCATCGGCTACACCTATCCCGTGCGGAAGTACCTGAGCCGGTCGGAGGAGACCCGGTCAGAGAAAACGACGACCAGTTCCGTCGCCGGACCTGAAATCCTGCGGCGGATGTACATCGGAGCCTTGCTTAGCGGGGTTGCACTGCTCGCAACTTGGGGAGCGATTCAGCGCGCTCCCTCGTGGGCCAATGACATTCGCAAGGCCGAACTCAAGGCCGAGAACCCCAAGATCACCGAGGCCGAACTCGTCCCCCACCTGGCCAACGCGCGGGCCTATACCCAGATCGCCACTGGCATCGGGGCCATCCTCGGTACGATTATCGCTGCCGTGGTCGGCGACAAGCTCGGGCGGCGCGTGTCGTATGCGATCTTGTGTGTGGGATCGCTGTGTACGGTCCTGTTGTTCTTCCAGGGGAACACCCGTTTTAATCTGCTGTATCTGGCCTCCGCGTTGCTGGCAGGGGGGACGACAGCCTCGTTTTACGGGTGGTTGCCGCTGTATCTGCCCGAGCTGTTTCCGACGAAGGTCCGAGCTGTGGGGCAAGGCTTCGCGTTCAACTTTGGTCGCATCCTGGCCGGGGCGGGATCGCTCTATATCAGCTACCTCATCAAAGAGCAGTTCCACGGGCAATACCCGGAAGCCTGCTCGTGGTTGAGCCTGATCTATGTCGTCGGGTTCGTCGCGATCTGGTTCGCTCCGGAAACCAAGGGACAACCGCTGCCGGAGTAGACCCCGGCGAGGGGTGTGTCGTCCGCCCACGGGTGAGTTCCAGAATTACCGTCTTGAATCGATCGAGAAATGACTGTCGACTACGCTCAGCGAATGTCGACTCTCACTTCCCGAACGATCCTACAGTCACACCCCCTCGGACCTCTCCAGATTCACTCCCAGCGAAGCCATGCGGACTCGGCGGAGTTCCAATGGCAGCAACGACGAGTCCGATTCGAGAGTCGATTCCAGGGCCAGCGGCACTCGCACGGTGAATGTACTCCCCTTACCGAACTCGCTCTCCAGGATCACCTCACCGCCCAGCAAACTCGACAGCTCCTTGACGATCGACAGACCCAGGCCGGTCCCTTCGAACTCGCGGGTCATGGCTCCTTCCTCTTCACCGGGCTGGGCGCGCCCCTGGCGAAACTTCTGGAAGATGACCGTCTGGTCCTCCAGCGGAATCCCAATCCCGGTATCGGCCACGACAAGATCCATCCTGTCGGCCCCGTGTTTAAGTGCCAGCACCTTCACCCGCCCCCCGTCCGGCGTGAACTTCACCGCGTTAGACAGCAAGTTGTATAGAATCTGTTGCAGCTTGCCGGAGTCCTGGTACGAGATTGGCAACTCGGGATCGACATGCGTCGTCAGCTCGATGTTCTTTCGTTCGGTCAATGGAGCCATGGCGCTCGACATCCTTTCCACGAGGTCGGCCACCACGATCTCGGACGGGTGCAGTTCCATTTTGCCCGCCTCGATCTTGGCCAGATCGAGAATGTCGTTGATAAGCGACAGCAGATGCCGCCCCGAGGTCTGGATGTTGCCCACGTATTTCTTCTGCCGCTCGTTGAGTCCCTCGGCCCCCGACAGCACGTCACTGAACCCCAGGATGCTGTTCAGCGGAGTCCGCAGTTCATGGCTCATCGTCGCGAGAAAATCATTCTTGAGCTTGTTCATCTCGTGCAGGCTCAAGTTCGCGCGGGCCAGTTCCTCGACCTTGCCGTCGAGGCTGGAGTTCACCGTGCGGAGTTCGTCCTGTGTGGTGACGAGATGCCGCAACATGCGGTTGTAGGCATGGCTCAGCTCCTCGAACTCGTCCCCTGTGCGGATGTCGGCCCGCTGGTCGAGGTCGCCGTGCGCGACCGCATCGGAGACATCCTTCAAGTGCAACACCGGCTTCACAATGATGTACCGCACGATCAGGTACGACACCGTCATGGCGAGAAAGCCCGTCACCAGCGCCAGCGTAATCAGCAGGGCGTTGTTGCGGGCGATCTCTTCCTGCGTGTCACTCAGCGGAAAGGTCAATTTGGCCACCGCCATCAGTTCGCCCCGCTGGAAGTCCACCAGTTTCCGTTTCGAGGCACGCCCCTCGCTCGCCTTGGCCCCGGCACTCGACACCCCGTGACAGGCCAGGCACGATTGACCGGCGCGGATCGGGTCGAAGTATTGATAGGTGCCCGCGTCGGTGTCTTCATGCACGAAGTACGGGTCGCCCTTCTCCAACCGCCGCAAGGCTTCGTTCTCCGCCTCTTCGCTCGGACGGTCCTCGGCGGAAGCTTGGTCAGGCCGGGCCGCCAGGAATTTCCAATTGTATTCCCGCAACTCCTGCGGCTTCAGATCGGTCGCCAGCGTCTTAATCAGCTCGCCCATTTCCGGATCGTTGGCCGTACTCTCCAGCCAGTGAGTCGTCTGCAGGTTCTGCGAAATGAGCAGCTGAGCCCGTTGCCGGTACTGGGCCTCGATGACGGTCAGGTTCCGTTGGGAGTACCAGTAGAAGCTCCCGGAAATCAGGATGATCAGCGAGCTACCCAGCAAGAAACGGCACTTGCGTTCCAGGCTGGTTTCACCGAACAGACGCTTCAGAGAGCGGTAGGACATAAGGAGGCTCACGGATCACTGCCACCCCGGATGGGGACAGCTGCGACGCATCATGTCGGATGGGTGCCTGAGGCAACAGGGTCAAGGGCATTCACCAACTCGCATTGCCAACCAGCCCGCAGCGCCAGCAAGGGATCGATCACCAGCTCATCACGCCAGCCAGGGCCTTCCGCTGTGTCCCTGGCTGGCGCTGCGGGCTGGTGCGTCCGGCGACTTCTCTGTTTCAGAAACCGGCCAGTCGCCACCCCGCAACTGGGGTTCTTGCCAAACTCGTTGTGCATGACATCGCCTCCGCTGCCTCGGTACACTGGTCGCCGCTACGAACACCTGTACCTCCCTCTGCGAGATCTCGCAATGACCGAAACCTCCCCATCGATCGACATTGCGTTCCGCATTCCCGGCACCTGGGCGCATCCCGGTGAACTGGTCGAACGCTTGCCAGCGGGCTGTCGCTTGTCGCCCGAGGGGCTGATCCTGCCCGACGGGCAACGAGTCGAATTCGCCCCGATGCAGCCGGACAGTCAGTTTGCCGAAATCTTTGCGTCGTCCTGTCGCCGACCCGCGACCCCCGACGAACTCGACATGGTCCATCGCTATACCGTCAACATCGGGTTGCTGGGACCGGGAGGCTCGCTCGATGCCGCTCGCACCATGATGCAGGCCGCAGCCGTGATTGTGCAGGCGGGCGGAGCGGGCGTGTTCATCGACAACAGCGGGCTGGCGCACGGGGGAGAACACTGGCTCGAATTCGCGGAGGATGGCAGTGCCGATGCGTTGAGTTTTGCCTTCGTCAGCCTGGCGCGAGGCAAGACCGAGGTGTGGACAATGGGCATGCACGTGCTGGGCCTGCCCGAGATCAAGATGCGCCGTGCCGACCTCGAACCGACCGGGGACTTGATCATTGAGGTGCTGCGATACATGTGCCGCAGCGACATTCCGGTCGACAAAGGTCACGTCCTGGTCCTGGACACGGGGCCGATGCTGCAAGTGACCTCGAAAGTCGAATGTGAGTTCCCCGCGGGCAGCCCGATGTACAACCCGTTCGGCTGCTTGATGCTGTTGCCCGCGAAAGAGATCGCCGATCGCAATTGAATGGATGCAGACTGGCGTGACCGCAGTTGGCCTTCTCACGCGGTCACCCGATCGCACGGGCGTTGAATGCGCAAATTGAATTCCCCTCCCCTCGCGGATAAAGTCTGATCGACTCTCACTGTTTGCATACAGTGCCACTTGTCTGTTGGCCCTTGGAACCCCCTGAATGATTGACCCCGTTGACCGTTGGACCAGTGACGATTCCGCGGATCTGTACGATGTCCCGCGCTGGGGCAAGGGGTACTTCACGGTGGGGCAGAACGGTCATCTGTTGGTGCATCCGGATCGCGATCCGGCCCAGAGCCTCGACTTGAAGGCCCTCATCGACCGCTTGGTGCAACGCGGGCTCGACCTGCCGATCCTGGTGCGGTTCAACGGCATTCTGAAGGACCGGCTCAAGGAGATTCACGATGTCTTCGAGCATGCCATCCGCGAGCATGACTACCAGGGAAAGTACTGCTGCGTCTACCCGATCAAGGTCAACCAGCAGCGCGAGGTCGTTGAGAAGATCATCGAGTACGGTCGCCCGCTGGGGTTCGGGCTGGAGGCGGGGAGTAAGCCGGAGTTGATGGCGGTGATCGCTCTGGCCGACACGACCACGCCGGTGATCTGCAACGGCTTCAAGGACGACGAGTTCATCGAGATGGCGATGATCGGCCAGAAGATCGGCCGCAACATCATCCCCGTCGTCGAGAAGATGTCCGAACTCGATCTCGTCCTCAAGTACGCGGAGAAACTGGGCGTGCGGCCCCAGATCGGCATGCGGGTGAAACTCGCCACGCGCGGGTCGGGGCGGTGGCAGTCCTCGGGCGGGTATCGCTCGAAGTTCGGCCTCACCGTCAGCGAGCTGCTCAAGTGTTATCAGAAGCTCGAAGCACTGGGCATGGCCGACTGCTTCCAGTTGTTGCACTTCCACCTCGGCAGCCAGATCACCAACATTCGGCAGGTGAAGGGAGCTGTGACCGAGGCCATCCGCGTCTATGCCGACCTCGCCAAACGCGGGGCGGGACTCAAATACCTGGATGTCGGCGGCGGGCTGGGCATCGACTACGACGGGTCGCAAACCAACTTCGAATCGAGCATGAACTACACCTGGCAGGAGTACGCCAGCGATGTCGTGTACCACATTCAGACCGTGTGCGATGAGGTCGGCGTCCCGCACCCGAACATCATCACCGAAAGCGGCCGCGCCATCGCCGCCTTTCACAGCGTCCTCGTCTTCGGCACCCTCGGCGTTACCAACCAGGGGGACGTGACCGAGATCCCCAGCGAGATTCCCGAGATCTACGAACAGCCGCTGCACGATCTGCTGTTTTCCTACCAGGACGCCACCGCCCGCAACGTGCTGGAGACCTACCACGATGCGCTCCAGGCACTCGACACCGCGACCACGCTGTTCAGCGCGGGCTACCTGCCGCTCGATCAGCGCGTGATCGCCGAGAACCTGTTCTTCGCCATCATTCACAAGATCCGCAAGCTGGTCCAGGGCCTCGACTACATCCCCGAAGAACTCGCGGGTCTCGACCGCACTCTCTCCGACACCTACTACGGCAATTTCTCCGTCTTTCAATCGGTCCCCGACAGCTGGGCGATTAAACAGTTGTTCCCGGTGATGCCGATCCATCGCCTCGACGAGCAACCGACTCGGCACGCGGTGATTAGCGATGTGTCGTGCGACTCGGACGGCAAGATCGACGCCTTCATCGACCAGCGCGATATCAAGAAGACGCTGCTGCTGCACCCCTATAGTGGGCACCACTATTACATCGGCGTGTTCTTAATTGGAGCCTACCAAGAGATCCTCGGCGACCTGCATAATCTCTTCGGTGACACGAACGCCGTGCATGTCGACCTGAGTCCGTCCGGCGAGGTGGAACTCAACCAGATCCTCAAGGGTGAAACCGTCAGCGAAGTTCTCGACTACGTGCAGTTCAAAGGCCGCGACCTGATGGACCTGCTGCAACGCTCGATCGAGTCCGCCATCCACGAAGGTCGCATCACCCACACCGAAGCCGGCCGGTTCGTCAAGTTCTACGAGGACGGCCTCAACGGCTACACTTACCTCGAAGAACCCGACGGGGAATAACTCGACAGCGAGCGGGGGACATTACGGCCTGTTGTTTTAATCCTCGAACCTTTTACCATTCCGCCTCGGATGGACCAGCGGGGGAGGGAGCGGTGATGGATTATTGAGCGGGGGCACCGGAGTCGCGGGGGCAGATGGTGTTGTTTGCGACGAAGTTGGATGAGGTGATCGCGGCGGACCATCCGGTGCGGTTATTTGATGGGATCCTCGCGAGGCTGGATTGGTCGGCTTGGGAGGTGGGGTATGACCTCACGCGGGGTCAGCCGCCGATTCATCCGCGAGTGTTGGCGGGGGTGTTGTTAGGCGAGCGGCCAAGAGGAAGCCTACCGAGTAGGACGGCCTTTCCAGGCCGTCCTGGTCAGCTCTTCGTGCAGATCGGTTTGTTGGCGCTCGAGTTGAAGCATGTGACGCTGGAGGGGTTGGCGTTTGATCGAGCGAGCGGCAGACGTGAGTCTGTCGTGAATCGACGTTCGATTTCCAGCTCGATGTACGAACCAAGAGTGACGCATCGTCGCGATCCGTAAGTTGTTCTGCGGGTCACGCGGATTCACGACAGACTGACGTCTGCCGCTCGCTGAGAGAGCTCGCTCCCGTGTCGCAGGTCGCAGGTGGAAGCGGTGCTGCGCGACTTCGGTTTGAAGGAGCCGGTGAGCGAGGTGTTGGCCGACACGGAGACCCAGCGAGCGGGGCGGCGTCAGCCCCCCGAGTCCTCGACGCGTTCGGTGGGAGTGGCACACCGTCCGCGCCATGAGCGGTCCGGGGAACCATCCGGCTCACGCCGGACGCTCGCCAGAACTTGCTGATAACTGATGGCTGATAACTACTTCGGCGTGACGCTCTTCGCTCCGAGCAAACAGGCCGATCCCACGACCAACCC
>JAYTWO010000366.1:0-3422 GCA_043743415.1 Planctomycetota bacterium | reverse complement strand
CACACGCTGCGCCGCCTCGCCTATGCAGGCACGACTTAGCGTAACAATTCCCGGAAGAACCATTTCTGCCGTCAAGACCAAGTTTTCATCAGCCCAGGGTAACCCCGCCAACAAGTTGGCCGGGCCACCCTGCGGTATCCACGAAGGGATGTCTCGATAGGCTGCCGCCGCAAAGGCTCAAGAAGGCCGCCACCAACTCGCTCTCACACGACCCGATCGCCCGCTCTGCCAGCCGCCACTCGTTCGCCCCCAGACCACCAAGAACACGCCGCACACCCGCCGAGATTCACCGAAACAGAGCCGATCACCCCCGATCCGCCCCTGCCCGCTCAACGACCGCACCAACACCCCCATGCCGTACCAAAAATCCCCCAACGAGCCTCTTGACACGAACATTTCTTTCAGGGAGGTGCCACCTCGCCCCACGTCCAGTACTGGCGAGTCAAAGCCATCGCCAGTGGCATCCGGCGCATCGAAATCGGCGTATCTCCTGATTTGGCAATTGGATCTGCCGGATCGTCTGTCTGGGGATGGGGCACTTTTTTTCACTTTCTGACAAGTAGCATGGCGTAAATGGCTTGCGATGGATGGCTGATAGGCGTATTGTATTGCTCTTGAGACTCAGTGTCAACTCGGTCTCCGCGAGTTAGCCAGCTACGCCTTTGTCGCGTTTCGCCAGCCACACTCGAATGAGACGGGCTCGCCTGATCGCTGCCCGTTCTTTGTGGTTCATGCGTCAGATTGGGAGAACACTATGCCCCGTCCCGTCATCCGTCGGTCCGGTTTCACACTCATCGAGTTGCTGGTCGTGATCGCGATCATCGCCGTCTTGATCGCTCTGCTGCTGCCCGCTGTGCAACAGGCCCGCGAGGCAGCCCGGCGTTCGCAGTGCAAGAACAACCTCAAGCAGATTGGACTGGCCCTGCACAACTATGAGTCGTCGTTCAAGGTGTTTCCACCCGCGATGTGTCTGTCGCTCAACAACAGCAACTGGGGGCAATGGGGTCCGCAGGCTCGCATTCTGCCCTATATGGATCAGGCGACGCTTCAGAACCTGATCAACTTCTCGCTGCCTTACGATGCACCCCAGAACTTGCCTGTCATCAAGACACGAGTGCCCGTCTTCATGTGCCCCAGCGAAGTGAATGACCGGCAAAGCTTTCCGGACGCCGGAGACCCGCAGTACCCCTTGAACTACGCAGCCAGCATGGGAAGTTGGATGGTTTATAATCCTGCGACGGGTGCCACCGGGGATGGAGCGTTCGGGGTCAATCGCAAGACCGGAATGCGTGACTTCACCGATGGAACAAGCAACTCACTGGGGTTCAGTGAGGTCAAGGCGTTTCAACCGATTTTGAAGACCGGTGGGACTCCCCCCACTGCGATTCCTTCCAGTCCCTCGAGTGTGGCCACGTTTGGTGGTAGCAACTTAGCGATCCAAGGCGGCCACATCGAGTGGGTCGAGGGGCGCGTCCACCAGGACGGATTTACCACAACTTTCGTCCCGAATACCAAGGTGCCCTACACCTCTGCTGGCACGACTTACAGCGTCGACTACACCTCCGCAGAAGAAGGCGAATCGAACACCGACATCACCTACGCTGCGGTGACCTCCCGCAGCTTCCATGTCGGGGTGGTTCAGTCGCTGCTGATGGATGGCTCCGTTCGCTCGATTTCCGAGAACATTGACCTGTCGATCTGGCGTGGATTGGGGACGCGATCCGGCAGTGAAACACTGGGAGATTTCTAACCGGCCGAAAAACACGAGCCGAAAGCGTCGGAGACCAGAGTCGACTTCGGCGGGGTGGCACTGTCGGCAGAAACTGGACCACGGGATGATCTCAGTTTTGTGTGTGGCACTGGCGGTCGCTTTGGGCCGCCCGTGATTCTGCGTGCGTTGGCCCTAAACTCGACTTTCACGTCTGGTCCACACGTCTCGCACTGGCGGCCCAAAGCCCTCGCCAGATGGGGATGGAAATGTCTGTTGCTCTGGAACCGGCTACGATGCCGGTATCAGTTCAGTTTCGCAACACAGTTCCTGGAGCAACAGACATGGCGATCGTACCGGTTTATGTGGGTCTCGACGATCACAGTGACACGATTCGGGTGTGCGTGATGGATGTGGACGGGGTGGTGTTGGTGAACCGCAATGTGGCGAACGATCCGGGGGCTGTGCGGGACTTGGTGCGGTCTCATGACGGTCTTGTGCGGGGTGTGGCGATCGAGGCCTGTGGCGGGGCGGCGGACTTCGCGACGAAGCTGATCGAGCAGACGGAGTGGGTGGTGCGGATGGCTCATCCGAGTGCGGTGGATCGGCTCAAGAAAGGTCCGGACAAGACGGATCACACCGATGCCTGGCACCTGGCGAACCTGTTGCGGGTCGGATATCTCCCGGAGGTGTGGCTGGCGGACGAGGTCACGCGGCAGCTGCGTCGACTGGTGCGATATCGGGCGGGGCTCGTTGAGCAGAAGAAGAACATTAAGCTGCGGATCGGGGCTTTATTAGGCGAGCGGCAGGTGCAAAGATACCCATCAGCCGGAACGCGCTAGCGTCCGGTTTCAACCGAGGGCTAGCGCCCTGCGGCTGATGACTGGTATTTTATCATCCGCCGCTCGCCTTACGGGAGGAGCGGATCGAGAATACGAGTGGGGCCAAGCCGTGGTGCAAGCCGTGGATGGAGTGGATTAAAACGGCGACCCTGGGTGAGCAGTCGCGGTGGGTGTTGGATCAGGAGTTGCGACGACTGGGTCAGGCGGAGCAGGATTTGAAGGATGTCGAGAACCGCATGGAGGAAGCCACGGCAGGCGATCCCGTCGTCACCAAGCTCATGGAGCAACCGGGTGTCGGGACCGTAACGGCGGGCGGTCATGCGGGCGGTCATCGGACGGTTCGACCGCTTCCGTTCGGGGAAGCAACTCTCGAAGTATTGCGGGGTCACACCGTGTAATTCTTCGAGTGGAAAGCGGCAGTCAGACGCGGGATTAGTCGAGACTGGAAATGACATCCTGCGTCCGATGTTAATCCAACTCGCTCAACGATTGCCGCGACATGAACCGCGCTGGAAGGAGTTCCGCGAGTCATTAGGCGAGCGGTCGGTGCAAAAATACCCATCAGCCGGAACGCGCTAGCGTCCGGTTTCAACCGTGGGCTAGCGCCCTGCGGCTGATGACTGGTATTTTATCATCCGCCGCTCGCCTTAAAAAAGACGAAGGGGGCGAACGTCGTCTCGGCGGCGATCGCCAACCGGTGGCTGCGGCGGTTGTATCACGAGCTGGTGCCGAAGTGGCACGGGGAGGAGGGACTCCCGGAGACGCCGAGACCGGAGACAAAGCAACAGGCGAGCTGACCTCACTCAGGCTCAGCAAACGAGGGTCGTCCCCATTCGCCTCGCCGTCGCATCGGCCATCGCACACCCCGGCCC
>JAYTWO010000365.1:0-5309 GCA_043743415.1 Planctomycetota bacterium | reverse complement strand
GTCGTCTTTCGCTGCGCGAAAGAACGTCCTTTCGCGGAGCGAAAGGCGACACACTTCACGAGGACGGCTGCTCCAGCATGGGAATCTCTTCCAGTAGCGCGTCCCAGGCGGCGTGGGCATCGCGGCGGATCGGCTCCAACTTGTGCTGCCAGTTGACATCCCACGAGTCGCTGGGAACCCAGGCGGCTCCGCGTTCGGGGATGCTGACGATCGTCTGGGCCATCACGGAGCTGGCCTTCTGCGCCCACTCGACCGACTGCACCGCGACATTGGGAGACTGCTCAGCCACACTCGAAGACTGGGGCAGGCGCGAGGCCCACTGAGGGGTCGGGGGCGGAATCAATCTTGGGTTATTTCGCGGTCGCACGAACACGTCCGCATTTCGCGAAGGCGGGATCGAGACCATCCACGTCCCGATCCACAGCATGAGTCCCGCGACCGACAGAGCGATGGCCCATGGACGCTGGCTGGGTGAGCGGAAGTCGTGCCAACTTTGCTCGACAAAGGCTTGCAGGGCCGGAGTGTTCTCGGCCTCAGTGTTGATCTCACCAACTGGCGGGGCGGGGAATAACTCCTCCAGCACGCGCTCCGTGAGATCCACCTGCGGCAACCCCGCCCGCCACTCCGTCACAGCTCGCGACAGCAGCGCATACTCGGCCCATTGCTGACGACACACATCACGCGAGCAGGTCGTCCCGTGCGTCCGCACCTCCGGCGAGACCGCATCGGCATGCGATTCGACCGCTTGGCTCACCAGGGATTGAAACAAGGAACATTGCATGATTCAGTCCGCCGTCACTCCCCGCCGTTGCAACTCTTCCGCCAGAATCTTTCGCGCCCGGTGCAACCACGTCTTGACCGTCCCCGTGGGAACCAGCATCAGGTCGGAAATCTCCTGCACCGACAGTTGTTGCACGTGGAAGAGCGTGAAACATTGCCGGTAGTCGTCTCGAAGTCCCTCGACCGCCCGCTGAACCTCCTCGCCGATGCCACCACTGACTAAGTGGCCATTGGTGGATGGCTCGGGCAGGTTCTCCATCGCCATAGGGCGGCGATTGCGGCGTTCCAGAGCTGTGCGGCAGCGGTTGGCGGCAATCCCCATCAGCCAGGGCTCGATCGGGCGCGATTGATCCCAAGTCGCCAAGTGCCTCACGGCCCGCACGATCGATTCCTGCGACACATCTTCCGCATCCTGGCGATGACGCATCATCTGCAGGCACAGCGAAAACACGAGTTGCTGGTACCGACCCACGAACACCCGCAGGCTGGCGGCATCCCCCGCCAGACACTGGCGAGCGAGATCAGGGAGATCGTCCGACCCGGTCAAGGTCACTCCTTTGAGGGTATACCCGAGAACACAAGGTGCGGTTTCAGCGCTCCCGCCACGAACCGCAACGAACATCCGAAGTCTCCGAAGACTTCGGATGTTTCGGGGACGTGACTACCGCTGGATCGATTCCCGCACCAGATTCCGGGCCGCCTTAAACGCATGCCGCACCGAGAACAACCGGGTTTCGATCTGATCCTCGGTGTAGTATCGCCCCGGCTCGCTGTGCGGCAGCCCCGCCAGTGCCAGCGTCAGCGGCAGCAGATCCAGGAACTCCTTGTAGCGGCGCTGAAGGTCAGATTGAGCATTCGCAGCTGGGGCCGGTGCATCGGACATGGCAACAACTCCTCGGCAGAGGGAACGGTGATCCGGAAGGGCAAACAGACGGGTGGAGAGAGGATACCGCCTGTCAGGAGTTCGAACCAGTGGTCCGTGGGATCGGCTTCCAGCCTGTCATTTGCTTCGACACCTGACAGGCTGGAAGCCGATCCCACGGAGCGACATCGCCTACGGGGTGCTAGAGCACCCGACCCGCCCACAGAAACGCAGCGGTGTAAGACAACACGCTCCAGCTCTCATACACCGGCTGCCAGGACTTCCAGAACTGGCCGACCAGGGGGCGGTGGGGTAGTTCGACGGGACTCTCACGGGTTCCAAATCGCCACGCCAGTGCGGTCAGACATCCAAACGACGTGGTCAGCAGCACGGGACTCGCGGGCAGTTCCCCCAACTGGAAGTGCGCCAGACTGATGACCAGCAGATTATTCAAGAAGTGCAGCAGCACGGGAGCCCACAAGCTCCGAGTCTGGAGATAGACCCAGTGCAGAAACAGGCCCAGCGGCAATGTGGCGATCGCATGGGCTGGCGACACATGCGCCAGTGCGAACAACGCCGCTGTCGTGCAAACGCCGCGCAGCCGCCCCCACCGCTGGATCAGTCCCTGGCCGATCAGTCCCCGAAACACGAGTTCCTCTCCGACGGCCGGGCCCAGTGCGATCGCCACGACCAGAATCGGGTACGAGACCTGAAACGACAGCGATTGGACCAGTTGATTGGTATCGCCCCCCGAGAGTCCCAGCCACCCTAGGCAGAGGCGGTACAACTGACCTGACAGAATGGCGAGAGGCAGCACGGTTCCGACAATCAGCAGGGTCTGCCTGCCGCTCGGCAAATCGAGATGCAACTGGTCTCGCCAGTTCCGGCCCAGCCGCCACGTCACCAGCCGAATCAAAGCGAGTGCCGCCCCCAGTGTGGAAACTCCCACGACCAGAAAGTCACTGTCGAGTTCCAGATCGAGGAACAGGGCCTGCATCTTATCCGCAGACAGACTTTCCCATCCGAGAGCACCGAAAGAAATGATCGCCAGCACGATCGCGACAGCCACTGGCGGGGACAGGACATAAGCCGCTGTCCAAGCCAGCGCTTCCCAACCGCCCAGGGGTCGGGACACAGAGAACCGATGGCCTCCTCGTGACACTGTCTCAAGTGCCACAGGATTTGGTGGTTCCGCGTGTTCCGACATGGCCACTCCCATGCAGTCTCGACCTCGGCGCGACCCCGCGAATTCGCCCAGAGCCACGTCCCCCACTGTATGACCAGTCCAGTACAAACGTCAACGGGGATGACCGAAGTCTGAGAGCCCATTGTGGTACGACGCTCCGCGTCGTCACTCACGACGCGGAGTGTCGTGCGACATTGTCGGGCTACGGCACCGCATGACCCGCCGACATGATCGGCAGATTGAGGCTCGCCACATGCACTGTCAGTCGCTCCGAATACGTCGGCAGTTCTGTGGCAATTCGGCTCGCGAACGACGGAGCGTGCGTCGCGTGGTCGAGGGACTGGAGGTAATCGGTCAACAGCTTGGGGCCGTCGGGAGTTCCTTGCAACAGATAGTGGACCCAGGCCCACGCCTCCTGGTAATCGGCCCGCTGCATCTGGCTCACATCGTCGATTTGTTCGAGTCGTTTCAGGTCCGGTCGCCAACCATTTTGGATCGCCATCGAGAGGCTCTCGGCGTGGTCCTGATTGAGGCCGACCGGCTGCTCGGGAGCGACTTCGAAGTATTCGGCCAGCCCCTCATCGAGCCACAGCGGGACCGTCTTCAGTGAGGCATGCAGCACTCCATGCGTGTACTCATGCCGCAGGTCTTCGAGAGTCTTGTCCCCCCAATAGGCGTAGACCATCAACTCCTTCGGCGTCCCGATAAAGAACGCCCGTCTCGCGGGGAGGGCCGGATGCCGCTCTCGCATGTATTGCATATATCGCGACTCGTCCCGAAACAGATACACCGTCACCGGGCGATCCGCCGTTGGCAGATGCAGCGTCGAGCGGACCTCCTTCCGCAGGTTGACTAGTTCCTGCAACAACGGGTCGTCGCGGTTAATGTCGATGTCCGACCGGACCGTCAATTGATCGAGGTCGATCTCGCAGTGCTTGGGGAGTTGCCGCGTCTTCGGCACCGACGTGGTATGGCACCCCGCCACCACGACTGCCAGCAGCAGCGCGAGACTGGCGATTCGGCGAATGAGGGGACGACTCGATCCAGGCACAGGTCCATCCGTGACACAACCGCAGGATTACAGGCAGGACACTGATCGTCTCACAAACGGGCCGTGGGCTCAACGGCAATCGCACCGAGAAGGCCCTCGTAGGGTGGGAGAAGCCGCTTGGGGCGTTGGCCCACCATTGGGCGTGGGCCATGTCGAGCGTGGTGGGCCTACGCCAGATCCTCAATCCGCTCCGCTCCGACGGCCGCCTGCAAGACCTCGCGCGGCAGCCCCGGCACCAGCCTGAGCTGGGGCACATCGACCAGCGTGTGCATGATGGTCGAGAGTAGATTGGGGATGCCGATCGGCGTGGTCTGCGGTTCGGCGGCCTGCCGATTCGACTGACCGATGACTTGGCCACTGGGGAAGCCGCCGCCCGAAAGCAGCAGCGGGGCCAGGTTGCCCCAGTGGTCGCGGCCTCCGTTGGAGTTGATGCGGGGCGTACGACCCATCTCGCCGCAGACGACCAGCAGAATCTTGTCGCTCAGCCCGCGCTGATGCACATCTTCCAGGAACGCCGACACCGCATAATCGAGCGGGTTCCCCATGTACCGCATCCCCTCCTCGACCCCCGCGTTGTTCGAGTCCGCGTGCATGTCCCACACAAACGCGGTCGTCACCGTCACAAACCCGGCCCCGCGTTCGCACAGCCGCCGAGCGAGTAATAGCAGCTTGCCGAGCGACTGGGAGTTGTCGACATAGTGGTTGTAGTTGTTCCACTTGCGGCTGATCTGATCGGGTCGGACCAGCGGGCCGGTGTCGTAGCGGGTGATCGTGGCCGGGTCTTCCTGGCGGAAGTCGAAGGCCGCTGAGACCCCACCGAGCAGGGTGTCGAACGCCTGCTGCCGGACCGCGTCCACTCCCGTTCCGAGGCCCGACTTGTCGAGTCCGCTCCGCAATTGGTCTAGACCGCTGAGCAGCGTCCGGCGGTCGTCGAGCCGATCCAGCGGCAGCTTGAGTTTGAGGTTGTCCTGCATCGCTCCGGCGGTACTCGGCGTGAACGGGGCGTACCCGCTGCCGAGTCCACCCGCCGATTGAAAGTCGCCGAACGCTTTCTCCCCGGCCTCCGCCTCGGGCACGGCGGCTTGTGGGAAGAGCATTACATTTGTGGGCATGCCACTTTGAGGTCGATTCTGCCCGGCAATCCGCGAGTAGAGCGATCCCAGATTGGCCCCCGCCGAGGCCTTCCCCACGATCGGCTTGATGTCGTGATTCGCATCCCCCGTATGAAACGAGCGAACCACCGAGAACCGATCCGCCAACGAGGCCAGCCGCGTGAACGTGCTGCCGAACGTCACGCCCGGCAGCTTGGTCGCCACCTCGCCAGTAACGCTGCAAATCCCGCCGGGAGCTGTCATCTTGGGATCGAAGGTCTCGATCTGACTCGGCCCGCCTTGCAGGAACAGAAAGACGACCGACCGACCGGTCAGCAG
>JAYTWO010000364.1:0-2020 GCA_043743415.1 Planctomycetota bacterium | reverse complement strand
ACGCCTCACACAGACTCCCCCAGCGAAACAGAACCAACTCAATAAACCAGACCACAAACCCCCCGTCAAGACCAAGTTTTCATCAGCCCAGGGTGGCCCAGGCACCCTGCCGAGCCGCTTTTGGTGTTAAACAGCAGAAAACCGCCCATATAAGGTTCCTGACACCTTTTCTGCTTGTTCGACATGCGAGGGCAGGACAAGCCCCCGTTCGCTGTCTATGTCGTCGGCAGCCAGAGCGGCTCGGTCTACGGCACTGGCTCCTACACCGACGATTCCTCGATTGGCACCGCAGCGGTGCATGCGGGGTTGCTCAAGGCAGGTGAGGCCGGATTCGTGATGGTGACACTGGAGGGCGGCAAGGAATCGTACGAGGCCAGCACCCAGAACGGAGTGACAACGTACTCCTACGGAAGCTGGAGCGGAGGGTTCCGGCTCTCGGCGTATGGGCCACGAGAGGACCGTAAATAGCCGTTGACCTCAGTCCCAAGCTCCGCTTGCGACTGCATCTCCCCGAAGCTCCGCTTCGCCGCGTGCCAAAACGCAGCCAGCGTTGGATGTCAGTCCAACGTGCCCGAGTGACGTACTCCGTCCGAACTGTGGTTTGCCAGTGTTCATGTCTACCCAGCACGGCGGACTGATGTCCGGTCGCTCGCTGTCGATATGCGACTCGGTGGTAGGAAAGCGGGACTGCTCCGCTTCGAAGACTTCGCGTCTCAGCTAAGAATTGCTCGAGGAACAAGAGTCGTCTTTCGAACCGCCCACTGACCGGACTATCTGCGCCACAATGTGCATCACATGGACTACCCGACCTACGTGAGAAACGGCTGGCAAATCGGCAGCGGGAACCACCGGGGCAAGCCCGGTGGCGAGACTTTTGTCGGTCACGTCAAGAAAGTTCAAGAAAGGCAGAGTTGACATCAGATACGTTTTATGCGTAAAGTACACACTGATGCTTCCCGTTCGATCTTTGCGAAGGAACTGTGCGTGATCCCCAGGCATCCATCTCAGTACGTCGTGGGACTTCTTTTGATTTGTGCCACGCTGGTGGGCAGCGCCTCGGGCAGCGAATTTGATCGCATTGTCGCTCGTGAAAACGAGACTTTGACAGCTGCTCGCGCACTGAAGCCGATGCCGGTTGTGGACGATTCCGTGTTTCTGCGCCGGATCTACGTCGATTTGATCGGGCGAATTCCCACCGATGCGGAAGTCCGCGAATTTGCCACGTGGGACGTTGAGGGACGCCGGGAAAAGCTGATTGATCTCCTGCTGAAGGATGAACGATTCGCGGATCGCTGGACGATTTTCTATGCCGACATGCTGCGGTTGCGATCCCAGGCGACGGGCGGGGCGGCACTGATTGCCTACGTGCATCATGCGGTCCAGACTGGAATGCCTTACGACGAGATGAGTCGGCGGCTGATTTCCTCGAACGGCAAGGCGGGTCGGGTTCCCGAGGTTGGTTTTATTCTGGGAGACGATGCCGATCCGCTGGCCATGGCCAGCGTGACCTCTCAGGTGTTTCTGGGAGTCCACGTGGGGTGTGCCCAGTGCCATGACCATCCGTTTGATGTCTGGACGCGCCGCGACTTCTACGATCTGGCCGCGTTTTACGGGAAGACCCGTCGCTACGAGAGCCAGCTCACGAAGGTCGTGTATGCGACGGAGATGGAACAAACGACCATCCTCTGGCCACCCGATGGTGTGGGCCCCGCGGAAGATCGCAAACCCATTCCGGCCAAGTTCCCCTTCCCGATGGATGAATCGAGCGAGACTCCCGAGTACATCCAGCGACTGCTGGCGACTCGGGCGGCCAAGCTGGCAGCCATTCCGAAGCCCGACAAGACTCAGTCGGTGGACGACCTGCTGGAAAGTGTCTCGGAGAAGGTGTCCCAGGCCACGACGGGCCAATTGGCGGCAGAGCTGGCACTCGCGGACTCGAAGCGCGACATTCGGCAGATCGACATTCAGAAGGGGCTCTTCAAGCCGAGCGAACTACGCGAGCAATTGGCGTCCAGCATCA
>JAYTWO010000363.1:0-1776 GCA_043743415.1 Planctomycetota bacterium | reverse complement strand
TTCGGAGATGATCTCCGCGTCGACGATCCCGTCCGACTCCTTCGACTTCTGCCGCCACTCGCGAGTGATGGTTTCCTTCTTCTTCTTGAGCTTGTCGGCCTGGTCGCGGAGAGACGCAGCCTTCTCGAAGTCCTGGTTGGCGACGGCCTCTTCCTTCTGAGCGTTCATGCGCTCGATGTCGCCATCGAGGTCCTTCAAGTCCGGCGGACGGACCATCGACTTCAGGCGGACACGGGCTCCGGCCTCGTCGATGACATCGATCGCCTTGTCCGGCAAACAGCGCCCCGAGATGTACCGCGACGAGAGTTCGACGGCCTTTTCGAGGGCGTCGTCGGTGTACTGCACGCGGTGGTGCGACTCGTAGCGGTCCTTGAGTCCCCTGAGAATCTCGACCGCCTGAGCCTTGCCCGGCGGGTCGACCATCACCATTTGGAACCGGCGTTCGAGGGCGCTGTCCTTCTCGATGTACTTGCGGTATTCGTCGAGGGTCGTGGCCCCGATGCACTGCAGTTCGCCTCGGCTCAGAGCAGGCTTGAGCACGTTCGAGGCGTCAATCGCCCCCTCCGCTCCCCCGGCTCCGACCAGCGTGTGGAGTTCGTCTATGAACAGGATCACGCTCCGCGCCCGGCGGACTTCGTTCATCACTGCTTTAATGCGTTCTTCGAACTGGCCTCGATACTTGGTCCCGGCGACCATCATCGCCAAGTCCAGCACGACGATCCGCTTGTCACGCAGCGGCTCCGGCACCGATCCGTCGACGATCATCTGGGCCAGCCCCTCGACGATCGCGGTCTTGCCGACACCCGCTTCGCCGAGCAGCACCGGGTTGTTCTTCTGACGCCGGCAGAGCACCTGCATCAGGCGTTCGATTTCGTTCTCGCGACCGATCACCGGGTCCAGCTTGGTCTGCTTGGCGAGCTCGGTCAGGTCGCGTCCGAAGCTGTCGAGAGCGGGGGTGCGGCTGCGACTGCCCTTGCCGCCGCCTTCGCCCTTCGCTCCCTTGCCGCCGCCGCCTTCGCCGCCGCGTTCGGCAGTTTCGCCTTGCTCCGTGCCATGTCCGAGCAGGTTCAGCACCTCTTCGCGGACATCCTCCAGCTTCAGGCCGAGATTCATCAGCACCTGAGCCGCGACCCCCTCCTGCTCTCGCAGCAGTCCGAGCAGTAGATGCTCCGTACCCACGTAGTTGTGGTTGAGGTTGCGGGCCTCTTCCATCGCGTATTCGATGACCTTTTTAGCCCGCGGGGTCTGCGGCAGCTTCCCCATCGTGACCATGTCGGGACCGGACTGGACGATCTTCTCGACTTCCAGGCGGATCTTGCGGAGGTCGACATCCAGGTTCTTCAGGACGTTGGCCGCAACACCCGACCCTTCCTTGACCAGCCCGAGCAGGATGTGCTCGGTGCCGATATACTCATGATTGAACCGCTGGGCTTCCTGGTTGGCCAGCTGCATGACCTTGCGGGCGCGGTCAGTAAAACGCTCGTACATCGAAGAGACTCCATGAATGGCTGCGGGAGACCGTCCGGGCGGATCCTGCGAGTCACATCAACGAATCAACCCGAAGCAGTCCAGGGTACGTCACCTCTGGCACGGCTTCGGGCTTGGCGGAATCGCTGCGTGTCTCGCCCCAACCGGTCGGCGGTCAATTCTAGTTCGCGAGTTGAAGTGCGGCAAGAGGCCTCGACTTTTGCACTTTTCAGCGTCGTCGGGAACTGGGCTTGGTTCAAAGTGTGAGCCTCCGTGACAATGCTTGGGGTATCAAATCTCAGGCATCGA
>JAYTWO010000362.1:0-7554 GCA_043743415.1 Planctomycetota bacterium | reverse complement strand
TCACGAATGCCGACCTGACGATCGCCAACGGCACGTTGACCGCAGTCGCTACGGCGAATGGCGGGGTCACCTGGACCGCGACGTTCACTCCGACAGCGAGCATCAACGACACCACAAACGTGATTACGTTGAACAATACCCTCATCACCGACCTCGCGGGGAACACCGGAACGGGATCCACGAGTTCGAACAACTTTGCCATCAACACGGTCGTATAACGGCGTCTGGGCCACGCTGACACGGCCCTCAGCTCTCCCCTACAAGACCTCCTCAATCACCCGTCCCCGGCTCGCCGGAACGGGGCGGTTGAGGGGGTCTGTCAGTTCCATCTCGGGGGGGATGCCGAGGAGGTGAAACATGGTGGCGGTGAGGTCGTGGGGGCGGACGCTGTCGGCCACGGGGTAGGCGGCGTCGGGGTCGGATTGGCCGTAGACTTGGCCCCCGACGACTCCCGCTCCGGCCAGAGCGATCGAGAAGCAGTGGCCCCAGTGGTCACGGCCGCCGTTGCCGTTGAAACGCGGCGTCCGACCAAACTCGGCCATCCACAGAACCAGCGTATCCTCCAGCAGCCCGCGCTGGGACATGTCGTCCATCAGAGCGGCGAACGACTGGTCGACGGCGGGCATCAGATAGTCTTTCATCGCTTCATTATGCTTGACATGCGTGTCCCAACTGCCGCCGTTGAGGGGGTTGCCTTCCTGCCGGGTCCAGTTGACCTGTACCAGCCGCACGCCCGCTTCAACCAGTCGGCGAGAGAGGAGCAGGCTCTGGCCAAACCGCGTCTTGCCGTAGCTGTCCCGTAAGGTCTGCGACTCGGTCGACAGGTCGAACGCCTGGCGAGCTTGCGGAGAGGCCAGCATCCCATAGGCTGTCTCGAACTGCCGACCGTAACTGCCCAGGCGGTCAGCCCCCTCGATCGCTCCGAGTTGCCCATCGATCTGTTCCCGCAGCGAACGCCGCTTCTCCAACCGACCCGCAGCCACATCAGTTTGCAGCTGGAGGTCGGGGATCTTGAAGTCGGCAGCGGACGGGTCGCAGTCGATCAGCCAGGGATCGGCGGGTCGTCCGAGCCAGCCCGCGTCCTGACCCGGCCAGAGGATTTCGCCATCGTTGGCGATGTGCCGGGGAAGCTGAATGGCGGAGGGGATGCCGTTGACGATCGGGCGATGGTGCCGGACGATGGAGGCGAAGCTCGGGTGGCGGTTGGGGAACTTGGGAGTGGCGTTCTCCATGTTTAGCGGGAAGTGTGGCACCCCGGTCAGCATCTGGTAGCCGCTCGACGAATGGGCGTTGTCGTCGGTGACAACGGCCCGCAAGATGGCGGTCTTGTCGGTGTGCCGAGCGGTGAGCGGCATCAACTCGCCGAGCGTGATGCCGGGGACCGCCGAGTCGATGACGCCGAACGGGCCTTTGACCTCAACCGGAGCTTTCGGTTTGGGATCCCAAGTCTCATGCTGACCGGGTCCACCGAGCAAGCAAACGGCAATCACCGATTTGGCCCGACCGAACTTGGGTCCATGCGTCGCCGCCTCCTTCGCCGAAAGTGTCGAGGAAAGCAAGTGGGGCAGGGCGACCGCCCCCATCCCGAGTGCCCCCCAGCGCAGCCACTCGCGGCGATCGATGCCATCGCACAGTCGTGATCCGTGGTGCTGGATGGAGAACATGCTGCCCTCGTGTGATGACCTGAAAAAGATCAGTGCCGGTTGATTCGTGATCGTAGCAGATCAACGGGCGTCGCAGAATTCGTAAGAATTCTGACGACCACAAATACCAGGAATTCCAGCAAGCAGAAGTCTGACGACTTCTGCTACAGCGGGATCTGCAACCCGTCATAGGCCAACTCGACCCCGGCGGGGAGGCGGGCGTTCGTCTTGTCGTAGTCCAGGCGGTGCGAGCAGTGGGTCAGATAGGCTCGCTCCGGCTTCACGCGGGCGATTACTTCGCAGGCTTGGTTGACCGATAAGTGCGTCGGATGCGGGTCATCCCAGAGGGCATCGAGGATCAGCACCTTCAGCCCTTCTAACAGAGGCCACGTCTCCTCGGGGATGAAGCTGACATCGGTGCAGAACGCGACATCGTTAATCCGAAATCCGAGAACCGGCAACTGGCCGTGGATCAACCGGAGCGGAACAAAGTGCAACCCCAGGACATCGAACGGCTCGGTCCCGATGGTGCGAAACACGAGGTCTGGCGTCGAGTGCTGGTGGTTCCGCTCCTCGACCGGGACGAACGCATACGAGAACGTCCGCCGCAATTGCTCCTCGACGACGGGCTCACAATACAGCGGGATCGAGCGTTTGAGCTTGTATCCAAAGATTCGCAGATCATCGAGACCCAGAATATGATCCGCATGCGCATGCGTGTAGACCACCGCATGCACCATGTCGATCTGCTCCCGCACTAATTGCAGCCGCAACTCCGGCGAGGTGTCGATCAACAGCGGACCTTCGGGTGCGGAGATGTACACGCCCGTTCGAGTGCGGCTGTTGCGGGGATTCGTCGAGGTACAAACCGGGCAGCGGCACCCGATCATCGGCACCCCCATGCTGGTGCCGGTGCCCAGAAGCGTCATCATGCTCGTTGTCGCCGTCGTTGCCATGCCGAGTCCCACGCAGAGAGAGGTCGGCTGGAATTGTAGAGGGACGTGACGGGTTTGTCGTTTCGAATGTGGCATGACGCCCGCGTCTTGAATTCTGGATCATCCGACTCATGTTGAGGGAGGGGAGTCGAGGGAGTGAGGACCGTCCGACGGACTCTACTTCGCGCGGTCCCGAGTGAGTCGTAGCTGCCCCTCGCCAGAGGGCTGGAACGCCCGCCAAGTCGCCCACGTTCTGGCGAAACGTGGCTACGAAAGAATAAAGTCTCACTTCCTCTCGTGTGAGGTAGAAAGCGGTCCATCCCTCAGCATCAGTCGCTGTCGCGGGACCGCGTGTGGCGTCCTCATTTTGAATCATGAGGCGTTACGTCAACATCGCGCCTCGCACTCCGTGTCGAACATCAATCGTTGTACAAGGCAAAACGCTAAGCAATCCTGACATCGCTCGCTCACAGACAATCTGGCACGCCATTTCCTTAACAGTCACACACCGCTGTGGACATTGCCAATCCTCCGGCACACGCCTCTTCAGATGCGTGCGTTCTCAGCGAACCGATCCGCTGCCAGCACATCCTCCCTCGGGATGGAGACACCGACCCATGAATCCGATTCCGATCATCGCCGCCAGTGCGGACACCGAGTTCTTTCACCAGGTCAGCCGCATCCTGGGGAACGGGGTGGCCCTCGACTGCGAAGCCACGCTCGAAGAGGCCCGACGCTCCGTCGCCGAGCAGAAGCCGCCACTGTGCATCCTCGACCTGCGTCTGACCTACGACGGGGGACACACCGCTGACCGCTGGATCGAAGAGTTCCAGGCCCGCTTTACCGACCTCAAACTCATCATGCTGACAGCGACCGCCTGCCCGGAGATGCTGGAGCGGCGGGCGGCGTGTACTCCGCTCGTCCATCTACGAGAGCCAGTGACCGCCGAACAGATGGCCGAGGCGATCAAACGCCGCCTGCCCGCCGCCCCTGTGGAAGCTCCTGCCGCGATCTCGACGCGACCACGTGAGACGTTCGGAACCAGCCCCCTCGAAAGCATGACCCGCAAGTTCGAAACCAACTCGCCCGCACTCAAGAAGATGCTGGAGGACTTGGCGATTGCCGCTTCGCATAACGTCACGATTTTGCTTATCGGCGAAACCGGCTCGGGCAAGACGTTCCTCTCCAAGCTGATCCATGAGGCGTCCCCGCGCCGGGCCGAGCCGTTCCTGCATGTCGCCTGCGGGGCCTTGCCGCGCGAGCTGATCGAGGGCGAGCTGTTCGGACACATGAAGGGCTCATTCACCAGTGCCCACGCGGACAAGGAAGGCAAGTTCGTGGCCGCCGGTCGCGGGACGGTGCTGCTCGACGAAATCGATGTCCTCGGACTGGAGCAGCAGGTCAAGCTGTTGCGGGTGATCGAGACCGGCGAGTTCGAGCCGGTGGGATCGAACCGCACCTTGCAATCGCAGGCCCGGCTGGTCGTGGCGAGCAATCTCGATCTGCAACCGCTGGTCGAGCAGATGCGCTTCCGCCCGGACTTGTACTACCGCCTGAGCATGCTGAAGTTCGAGATCCCGCCGCTCCGCAAGCGGAAGGTCGACATCATCCCGCTGGCCAAGAAGTTCATCGTGCAGTTCACCGCCAAACACGGCATCGCCGTCCACCGCATCGAAGACAACCTCCTCGACGCGATCCTCAAGTACCCTTGGCCCGGCAACGTCCGCGAACTGGAGCACGTGATTCAGCGGGCTGTGATCTACTGCCGGGACGGGGTACTCACCGCCGAACACCTCCCCTCGCACATCCTAGCCTGTGAGGCCGGACCGTCGAACGACCCGTCGGTCCACATGCCCGGTCGCTCCGTCTCGACCGATGTCACCCTCGGTCGGCAAGTCGCCCTCAACGAACGCGAGATCATCGAGCAGACCCTGTTCAAAAACAGCTTTAGCCGGACCAAGACCGCCAAGGATCTCGGCATCAGCCGCGTGACGCTGTACAACAAGATGCGGAAGTATGATCTGCTCAAGGGGGACTGAGGTCCGTGGGCACTGTCGCGTAGGACGGGCACATTTGCCCGTCCGGCTCGGTTGGGGCGTTGCGGTGGCAGAACGGTATTCGGCGGCCCATCGGGGCGGTTTTCAGAGGTAGGCCATCGCGCGGGGACGGGCCAATGGGCCCATCCTACTTCGTAGCCCGCCATCGGGTGACGGCAGAATTCTGACGAATTCTGCTACGGTCAGGTACTCGCTTTCCGGCGAACTCGTTCGCGTGTACTGTTCTGCCCCCCATTCAATTACTCGGGTGCAGTCGTTCCGTGACCATTGTTCTCTCCATCATCGTCACCGTTCTGTTGGTCCTCGTCGTGTGGCAGTCGATCCAGCTGCGGCGGGGCGTGCGGGGAACGACGTTGACCACGACGGCCTCGTGGGGCATTTTCTTAGCAGTGATATGGGCGGGGGCGTGGAGTCTCTCAGCGTTTTGGTTCGTGGGTCGACCCGTGGTGCAGGACCAGTGGTGGTATTGGACGGCGGTCGTGTCGCTGGTGCCGCCGATTGCGGTGTTGGGGGCGAAGCGGCCGGGGAGCGAGGCGTGGAACTTTTTTGTCTTGGTGCCGTTGGTGCTGGTGCTGGGGTGGCCCGCGTTGACGGTATGGACGGCCCAGGGGCCGGGGGCGCTGCGGGTGGAGACGCCGGTGCTGATCGGGTTCGTGCTGGTACTGGTGATGGGGTGCGGGAACTACATCGCGACGCGGCTGGCGTTTCCAGCACTGTTATATGCGCTGAGTGTGGTCTTGGTACTTGCTCCCTGTTCCACGGTGTCGGCGGGGAGTGGGCTGTCGGCGGGTGGGTTTCGCCTCGCGGGGGTGGTGTCACTACTGCTGGCGGTGGGGTGGGGGCGATGGATCGTGCTCCGTCCGTCTTTCGAAGTGAACGGCCCCGACCGCGTCTGGAACGACTTCCGCGAGATGTTCGGCATCGTGTGGATGAAGCGGGCGATGGACCGCATCAATGAGGAGTTCGCCGAACGCGAACAGTGGCCCGCGCGACTGGGGACTGACGGACTGGAGTGGGCGGGGACTCCCACCGAGGAGCAGCGACAGCACACCGAGGCCCGCTTGGCGTATGCGCTACACTGGTTGCTGCGGCGGTTTGTGGACCCGGAGTGGATTGATCGGCGGTTGGGATTAGGCCCGGAATTAGATCCAGAATAGTCGTAGGACGGACTTCCAGTCCGTCCAAATAAAGGACGGACTGGAAGTCCGTCCTACGTTTTTCAAATCCGCCTTTTATTCCGGGACAACTCCGGATGGTCGTGTGAGGGGAGCGGTCCAGAGAGTGTGTCATGAACGTCCCCCCTGGCCCATGTCACTCGCCCAGTACGCTTGAACGTCGCGCGGGGACGGGACAATGGGCCCGTCCGACGACCTCGCGGTGAACTCTCCTCTCTGGCTGACCGCTGAAAGCTGACCGCTGACCGCTCTCCGTCTTGCTGGTCCGAGAAGAGCGGCCTAAGATGTTGGGCGAGCGGAGTTCTCCAGTTCAACGGATGAAGGAATGACCATGCGGACTTTTGCGGCGCGCTGTGCGTGCCTGGCGGTGCTGGGTGCTGGGCTGGGGTTCTCGATCGGTGCGAGCTGTGCCGACGATCCGGTGAAGACCGACCTCGCGAAGACCGAACCGGCCAAGCCCGATGCGGCCCAGACCGACGATGAATACTTCGAACTGATGCAAGTCTTCGTCGACACGTTCGATGAGATCGACCAGAACTACGTCAAAGAGGTCAACCGCCGCAAGCTGATCGAGTCGGCCATTCGCGGCATGCTGGCCGACCTCGACCCGTACTCGGACTTCATCAGCCCCGAGGAACTGGCCCGGTTCAACGAGTCCGTCGACCAGGAGTTCGGCGGCGTTGGGATTCAGGTGAAGTTCCTCCGCGAGGTCCGGGCCATTGAGGTCTCGGTGCCGCTGCCCGGCGGACCCGCAGCTAAGGCGGGGATTCTGCCGGGCGACCGCATCGTGGAAGTCGGCGGCAAGAAGGTGGCTGACTTCGACCAGGATCGCGAGATGGAATCGGCCATCGAAATCCTGCGGGGCAAGGCCGGTGAGGTCGTGAAGGTCGGGTACACTCGCGGCGATTCCCCGGACGTGACGCGGATCGACCTGACGCGCGAGATCATCCACCTCGATACGGTGTTGGGCGAGACCTACCGTCCGGACGGGACGTGGGACTTCATGCTCGATCCCGCCAAGAAGATCGGCTACATCCGCCTGACCCACTTCACCGCCCGCAGTGGTGAGGAGATGAAGAAGGCCCTCAAGACCCTCAAGGCCGAGGGCATGAAGGGACTCGTCATCGATGTTCGCTTCAATCCCGGCGGATATTTGCAGACCGCCGTCGAGATCGCCGACCTGTTCCTGGAAGAGGGGATCATCGTCTCGACCGAAGGCCGCAACAGCCGACCGGTGACCCGCACCGCCAAGAAGGCCGGAACGTACATGGGGTTCCCGATCGCCGTCCTCAGCAACCGGTTCAGCGCCTCGGCCAGTGAGATCCTGGCTGCATCTTTGCAGGATCACAAGCGGGCCGTTGTGGTCGGCGAGCGTTCCTGGGGCAAGGGAAGCGTGCAGAACACCCTCGATGTGGAGGACGGCAAGAGCAAGCTCAAGCTGACGACGGCGTCGTACTACCGGCCCAGCAAGGAAAAGATCCACCGGTTCCCGGGCGAGTCTGAAGCCGACAAGTGGGGCGTCATGCCCAACGACGGCATGAAGATCGAATACACGATGGACCAGATGCGGGTCATGAACTTCGATCGCAGCAAGCGCGATGCCGTGAGCCAGGAACGCATCCCGAGTACCTTTGACGATCTCCAGTTGAAGAAGGCTCTGGAAGTTCTCGATCAGGAGATTGCCAAGGCGACCGCTGAAGCGAAGCCCGCCGATGCCGCTCCGGCAGAGGAGAAGAAAGACGAG
>JAYTWO010000361.1:0-2833 GCA_043743415.1 Planctomycetota bacterium | reverse complement strand
CGGCTATTCGAATGTTTTGCCCTACTTCTTCCTGGCCCACCACTGCCTGATTGAGAATCGATTCGATGATTGCCGCATCATGTGTGAGAGAGGTCTCAGGATGACAGGGTCTGATACGACAAAAAGCCAACTTGAAGAATGGCGAGCGATCTCCCAGGCCGCACTGGGTTTCCCACCGGATTCTGTCCGGACGGCTTTTGAGGCGGCGATTCGATGGGATCCCTCCAACGATCTTGCTATTCCAAATCGAGAGGCATTCGAGGCATCACTGAAAGTACCCAATTCACATCCGTCTCCCGATTGGGTGAAAAAGCCAGAAGCCGCAGTTCGGCAGTTCGGCAGCGAAAAACACCGAGACCAATTGAGGCAACCTGCCATTGCGGGCTAAGGTTTTCCATTCCTGATACTCCCACGAACCATTGTTCATTCTCCCGTGTCCGTCTCGAATCCCTCCACACCATCCCTCCCCAGGTCACCCCCGCCCTTGTCCGATCCCAAACGCGATCAACTCAAGGTCCGCTCGCAGCGGGCCTTTCTGGTCTCCGTCCTCGACTCTCGCGATCAGCGAGGTAAGGAGCGGGCGCTCGACGAAATGAAGGGCCTGCTGAAGACTGCCGGGGCCGCGGTCGTGGGCGAGATGGTTCAGCTGCGCGACCATCCCGATCCGGCGACTTGCCTGGGGAGTGGGAAGCTGGAGGAACTCAAACAATCGATCATTGATTGCGATGCGAATCTGATCGTCTTCGACAATCACCTCACGCCATCGCAGGGGAAGACGGTCGAGCAGGAGACTGGGACGCAGGTCGTCGACCGCAGCGAGGTGATCCTCGACATCTTCGCCACGCATGCCCGCACGTTTGAGGCCAAGCTGCAAGTCGAGTTGGCTCAACTGCTCTATATGAAGCCGCGGCTGACCCGCATGTGGACCCACTTGGAACGCATCGAGGGGGGCATCGGCAGCGGTAAGGGGCCGGGTGAAAAGCAGCTTGAAACCGACCGCCGGTTGATCGATACGCGAATCTCGGACCTCAAGCGGAAGCTGAGCGATGTCGAGAAGCGTCGCGAGCGCGAGGTCGCCGGGCGGAAGGATGTCCTCACGGTGTCGCTGGTGGGCTACACCAATGCCGGAAAGAGTACGCTGATGCGGTCCATCACCGGAGCCGATGTGTACGTGGCAGACAAGCTGTTCGCCACGCTCGACACGCGGACGCGGAAGTGGGGTTTGCCGCACTTCGGCGAGGTGCTGCTCAGCGACACTGTCGGGTTCATTCGGAACCTGCCGCACCATCTGGTGGCGTCGTTCCGTTCGACACTCGAAGAGGCCCGGCACGCCGATCTGCTACTGCACATCGTTGATGCCAGCCATCCCGAGGCCCAGCGGCAACTGACCACCGTCATGGAGGTTCTCGGCGAGATCGGGGTCGACTGCGAAAGCCCGCTGCTGGTGCTGAACAAGATCGATGCGATCGAAGACCCCTCGCTGCTGGATGTTTTGCTCGCCCGCTACCCGAATGCGATCGCGGTGAGTGCCGTGGAACGGACGGGGTTCGATACGCTCGCGAGAGCCATCGCGGAGCGACTGGCGGGCGGGCATGACGAGGTCGAGATCGACTCGCACCCCGGCAATGGGAAGCTGCTGATGTTCCTCAAGGATCGGGCCGAGATCCTCTCCGAAGAGTACACCGATGAGCGGCACCGCATCCGCTGCCGCGTGCCCCGGCGGTTTAAGTGGCTGCTGGAGAAGATCGACGGGATCACGGTGACGTGGCCGTAGCAGAATACGTAAGTATTCTGGCTCCCGGAATTGTCGAGATCACCGCCCCGCTTGCAGATTCGAAAACGTCAGCGACAGAAACAGAACGCCCGCGTAGGTTCTTCCATTCATCAGGAAAAAGGCCGCGACCAATCCGCCGACCGCGATGCTGATATTCCGCGCGGCGTTCTCCCCGCGAAAGGGACTGATCGACAAGCACACGCTGCGGCACACCTGCCCCCCATCCAGCGGCAACACCGGCAGCAGATTGACCAGCCCCCACCACAGGTTGATATACAACCAAACCGAAATGCCCCAGTCGATTAATTCCGTCGCCTTGGGGTCCAGCTTCAGGGTCGAGAACTGCAAGATTGGCAACGCGAACACATACTCCATCAGGAAGTACAGAACAAATCCCGCACCCGGTCCGGCCAGCGAAATCAAGATCGACTTCCCCTGGGAATGGCTCCTCCCCGGCTGATACGTCGCCACGCCCCCCATCAGATACAGCGCTGTTTCGACGTTGTGGCACCCCAGCCAGCGGGCCACCAGCGCATGCCCCATCTCATGCACCAGAATCGACACAAAACAAATCAGCATCCACATCAGCAAAAACGGCGGCCCCTTGTCCATCGCCGACCAGCCCAGAATGACCGACCCCAGCCAGAACATCGGCGTCACCCGTACCGGAATCCCGAACAGGGAAAACCGCAGGTCGAACTCGGTCGGTTGGACGTTGCCAAGCATGCGGGGATCTCGAAGAGCGTGGGGGAAGTGTCGGTGACGCGACGCACGATACAAGATACGCCCGCTGAGGCGTACTCGATAATGCCATTTCCTCCCGTGGCCCCTGCCCAGCCGGGTGCCTTGTCAACGCCAGGTGCCACTGGCGAGGGCTTTGACTCGCCAGTGCAAGGTGGACTCACAACGGGTCAGTGATCACTCACGCCGAAAATCACTGGCGACCCAAAGCGACCACCAGTGGCCCTGGCGGACTCGGCATTCGGGATCTTTACGGTGGCGTATGCGGCGCATCAGGCGGGACACAAGCATGTGCTGCGGGTGACTCCGGTGCGGTTC
>JAYTWO010000360.1:0-10325 GCA_043743415.1 Planctomycetota bacterium | reverse complement strand
GACTACAAACGCGAGTGGCTCGACGAGCTGAGCTTGTCCGGGGAGGTGACGTGGGGCCGGCTCTATCCACCCGCTCGCGACCTGGACAAGAGCCGCCCGAATGCAACGCTCACGCGCGTCGCTCCAGTCTCGATCTGTTTGCGAGAAGACCTCCCGTGGCTGCTGGCCACAGCGGCCCCGACGACTGTGGAGTCCCTCGGTTCACAGGCTCAAGAGGTCGTGCAGGTCCTGAGCCAGCGCGGGGCCGTGTTCGCCACCGACTTACTCCAACAGTGCCGGATGTTGCCCAGCCAGCTCGATGATGTGCTCGGTGAACTCGTCACGCGCGGGTGGGTCACAGCGGACGGGTTCTCGGGGCTGAGGAGTTTGATTCGCGAGGGAGACAAGTCGAGCGGCCAGAGCAGCGGTCGCGGGCCGCGCGTGGTGCGGCATCGAAGGAACACGACCGGCGGACGGTGGACGTTGTGGCGTGAGATGGGCGAGCGGGGCGGCGTCAGCCTCCCGAGTCCGAGCGGAGTGCCCCTCACAGTATCTGGAGTCCTCGGAGGGCTGACGCCACTCCGCTCGCCGGATGCGCCCATCGACCAGTGGGCGTGGCAACTCCTTCGACGCTGGGGCGTCGTGTTCCGCGATCTGCTCGGTCGTGAACCCGGCGCTCCGCGTTGGTGGGAGTTGCTCCAGGTGTACCGCAAGCTCGAAGCGCGGGGGGAGATTCGCGGGGGCCGGTTCGTGAGTGGAGTGGCCGGGGAGCAGTACGCCTTGGGCGATACGATCCGCGAGTTGCGGAAACTCAAGGAGCAACCGCACAGCGGGGAACTCGTCGTCATCTCGGCCTGCGACCCGCTGAACCTGATCGGCATCCTCGGGAACGAGGCCCGCGTGCCGAGTCTGGCCTCGAACCGGATCGCCCTATTCAACGGCCTTCCCGTGGGCATCTATCAGGGGGAAGCCCAACTGTGGCCGCAGTGCCCGAAGTCTCTGGCTCCGTTTATCTCGGCACAGTTAAGGACTGGACGCACAATGGCCGTGGCGATTCCGAAGTCGACGCGACCGCCAGTCGCCAGTCAACAGGCGGAGCGTCGTACCACAACGGCTGGCACGCCGACGACGGTTTCGCCATCGAGAACCTCGTGAATGACCACCGCTCCCGCCCCGACGGTGCAGCGCTCGCCGATTCGAGTTCGCGGAATGACGACCGCTCCGACCCCGATCAGTGTCTGGTCGCCGACCTCAACCCGTCCGGTGAGACGTGCCCCCGGAGCCACGTGGACGCAACGGCCCAGCACGCAATCATGGTCGACGCTGGCCCCGGTGTTGATGATCCCGCCAGCATGGATGTGGGTGTCTGCTTGTATGATCGCACCGGCCATCACGACTGTTCCGAACTCCAAGTGAGCCGTTGGCGAGACGATCGCTGCGGGATGAATCAGGACCGGAACGGAGTAGCCTTCGCGTCGGGCATCCGTGAGACAGTGATCCCTCGCGGCATTGCCCCCGATGGCCACAATGATCTGACAAGTGCGGTCGGATTCCGTCGAGGACAGGTAGCTGCGGCCACCGAGGATCAGTGCTCCGTAGAACGGTTGTCCGTGGCGCACCGAGTCTTCATCCAGAAACCCAGCGATCGTCCAGCCGTCCGCCCGCGCGAGATCGGCGACGACCTTGGCATGGCCACCAGCTCCCCAGATCAATAAAGGCTTGAGAGGCTGGGGCATGAGGACTTCTCTGAGGCGGCTGCGAGGATCGATTTCCCGATTGATCGAAACTCTTTTGAGGGGGGCATGAAGAGGCAGGCTGTACCTTCGCGAGTCTAGTCGGTGTCCCGTGTCCCACTCAAGACGCATCGCCACCGGTCAACCGGGTCGGGAGGACGGGGACTGTCAATGCAAAAACGGGGGTCCATCGACCCCCGTTTCGTAGACCTAGGACCAGCCCAAGGTTCATCGCTCGCTGCCAGAACTAGCGACCGAACAGCCAAGTATTCTTGGCCCGCTCGATTTCCATCAGCCGGGAGAAGGCCCCCGAACGGTTGCCGCTCTGCACGCGACCAGTACGCAGCCGCCCCGCCGCCTGGGAAGGAACTTGGCTGGCAACCACGAACAGGGCCACCAAACCGAGGATGATCATCTGACGCATGGAAATCTCCAGTCTCGCCACACGGTCGCAGGGAACGACCGCTCACAGAGTTCATTCCGGTGACCCACTGTCGACCGGGAACACGTTGCTCACCCGGGATGTTGCGATCCCGGATGCCCAGTTTCATCAGCAATAGCCGCCGATGAACTGGAGGCGAACTGATGATTTCGGCAGAACCTGCCGCTGGAGGATGTGCCACGGGAGGAATGTGCGGGATGTTTGGGGTAGAGTTGAGCGTTGAGCGTAAGAACTTGCCACAGTCGTGATTCGTGCGACCGCGTGGACATCCGGGGAGGTAAGATGGTATCTTACCCCTTATGAAGACGACCGTGTCCAGCAAAGGTCAGATCGTTCTGCCAGCGGAATTGCGGCAGCAGGATGAGATATTGCCCGGCCAGCAGTTCCGGGTGGAACGAATCGAGTCGGGGCAGTACCTCCTCAAGCGGGAACCCACCCCAGACAACCGCGGTATGGTGGACTGGCTGCGGGCTTGTCCAGTCCATGACTGGTTCCAGCCCATCCCCTCGGAATTGACGAGCGAGATATGAGGTATTTGGTCGATGCGAATGTCTTGAGCGAATCGACTCGACAAGATCCATCTCCGGTCGTCGTGCAATGGCTGCAAGACCACGAATCCGATGTGGTCGTCACACCGATCGTTCTGGGCGAGATCGAATACGGAATACTCCAGCTCCCCCTGGGCCGCAAGCGGACGATCCTGCATCAGTGGTTCCGCGAGGGAATTCGGAAACTGCGGGTGCTCGACTGGGACACCGGGACGGCCACTGCCTGGGCCGAACTGTTGGCCCGCTTGAAAAGCAAAGGTCAGGCGATGCCGGTGAAAGACAGCCTGATCGCCGCAACGGCCTTGCAGCATCAACTGACGATCGTGACCCGCAACGTGGTGGACTTTCGCCATGTGGGCATCCCGTTGATCAATCCATTCAAGGCTTGATTCCGGCCCCCGTCGGAAAAGCACACGCGACATCCCTCGCCCCGTTTTCAGCGGCTGCGGCAATACGCTATGCTCCGCGCGTCATCGCACCGAACTCCCCATCCGGCGAGTTCGAACGCTTTGTGAGATCCGCATCCAGGAGGGAGTCCCATGTCGTTTCAACCGGCCTACAAGCGTGTCATCCTCAAGCTCAGCGGCGAGAGTTTTTGCCGCAACCGCGAGGGGGGCATCTCGATGCCCGAAGTCACCGGCATCTCCAAACAGATCAAGTCCCTCGTCGAGGCGGGGGTGCAGGTGGCCATCGTCTGCGGCGGCGGAAATATCCTGCGCGGCAAGCAGTTCTCGGCCAACAGCGGAGCGGTGCAGCAGTCGACCGCCCACTACATGGGGATGCTGGCCACCTGTATTAACGGGCTGGCCTTGCAGGACGCGCTCGAGTACGAAGGCGTGCCGACCCGCCTCCAAACCGCCATCCGCATGGAGGTCGTCGCCGAACCCTTCATCCGCCGCCGCTGCGTCCGCCACCTCGAAAAGGGCCGCGTCGTGATCCTCGCCGGAGGCACCGGCAGCCCCTTCGTCACCACCGACACGGCCGCAGCCCTCCGCGCCCGCGAGATCGACGCCGATGTGCTGTTGAAGGCGACGAAGGTCGACGGGGTCTATTCCGAAGACCCCGAGAAGAACCCGCACGCGGTCCGCTACTCAGAAATCTCGTACCAGGACTTCCTGCGGCAGGGTCTGCAAGTGATGGACCCGACCGCGATCCTGCACTGCATGGAGGGGAAGATCCCGATCGTGGTGTTTAACTACCGCAAAGAGGGGAACATCCAGCGGGCTATCGCCGGGGAACCGCTGGGGACGGTGGTGCATTGAGTGGGACGTTGAGGGTTGAAGGTTGAAGGTTGAAGGTTGAAGGTTGAGCGAAAAGAGGATCACTCCCCGTCTTTCCTCTTCCCCGTCTCCCCCGCTGCCTGAGGCAACGCACTGTTTCACTCTGGGCCGTCTTCTGCTGGCTGAATGCTGACGGCTGATCGCTGACAGCTGGCCCCCCTTCAAGCAGTGCGTTGCCGTGCCCGCTGCCGACTCCCTCTTGACTCCCCCGAATCACCAGTGCTAGCTTCTCCTCACGGGCTGAGTGGTCCGCAGTTTCCCCGGGTGACGGACCACTCCGCAGGAACAAGACTGTGGGGTCCGCCACTTCCGGATGTGTACGGTATGGCTGCATCCCTCATGGGTCGCATTCGCTCGCGAGTGGAATCGCTTCAGGTGAAGCTCCGCAGTTCGACGCTGGCACGGGCCGCGTTGATCACCGGGGTGTTGACCATTCTCTGTAAGGGGATCGGGTTCGCCAAGGAGTTGGTGATTGCCTCCCAGTTCGGAGTGGGGCCGACGTTGGATTCGTATCTGGTGGCGGTCGTGCTGCCCAACCTGGTGAGCAACGTGTTTGCCGCGAGTTACGCGGCGGCGATCGTCATGCGTTACGTCCGAGATCGGACGAACTCTGGAGACGAATTGGCTTGCCAACGATATGCGTCCTCCATGTTCTGGGGAACGGTTTTTGTCGTCGGAGTGTCAGTGACCGGGGTCGTGTTCAGCTCGGCATTGCTGCCGTGGCTGAGTCCCGGGTTTCGTCCGGAACTCATGGCCTCGACACAGAGGCTCCTGTGGCTGCTACTGCCTTATTCGGTACTGACCGGAATCAGTGCCATCTGGTCATCAGTTTTGAATGCTCGTGGGCGTTTCGCAGCGTCAGCGGCATCGCCGGGTGTGATCTCCTTGGGATTGATTGTGGCCGTGGTAAGCTGGGAAATCGCAGATGCCCGTGTGTTGGTGGGAGGATTGACTGCGGGAGCACTTGCGGATGTGCTGCTTCTTGGCTCTGGCTTGAGGCGTGAAGGCTTGCCACTGGCCCCTCGAGTGAGTCGTTGGCAATCGGAGGACAGCTGGATTGCGGCCCAAGCACTGCCGATGATGTTCGGGTCGACGCTCCACTTTTGCACGGTCATAGTCGACCAGTCGATGGCCTCGATGCTCGGAGAGGGGAGCGTCTCTGAACTCAATTACGGAAATCGCTTCGTGGCGATGATGCTCGGGTTGATCGCCTTGCCGATGGGGAAGATTCTGTTTCCGCACTTTGTGCAATTGATCGAGGCCCAAAAATGGGGGGAGGCGCAGCGATTGCTCCGTCAATCGGTGTGGGTGGTGTTGGCCATTTCGATTCCGATCACGATCGTGTTGGCGGGAATGTCCGGACCGATCGTGCAGTGGACTTTTCAGAGGGGAAAATTCACACCGGACATGGCGACTCGGGTCGCCGCAGTTCAAGTGATGTGTGCCCTGCAAATCCCGTTTTATCTGTGGAGTGTGCTGTTGGCTCGGATGGCGGTGGTGTTGCGGCTGCGAAGGGTGATGTTAGGGTGCGGGGTCATCAATATCAGCCTAAACATCTTTATGAATTATGTGTTGATGCGACCGCTTGGAGTGGCTGGGATCGCGTTATCAACTGCTCTTGTCTACTTAGGAGCTACTTGTTACTTTTCCGCCGTCATCAGGTCGGTCTTGCGTCGTAAGCTGCAAGAGCAAGAGGAGATAGACAGAGTCTCCGGAACGATACCGCAAACCATTGAGGCTCCTCGATTGGCCGCCTGACCAGTCTGTTCTTCCTTCCCGGCCCCTCTCCATGCACCTGCTGCTCGTAATCAGTTCGCTCGGCTGCGGCGGAGCGGAGCGGGTCATCACCCGGCTGGCAGAGGCTTGGGTGGCCAGCGGAGTGCAGATCACACTGGCCACCTTTGATCGTCCCGAGGGTGACTTCTACCCGTTAGTGCCGGGGATTCGCCGTCGTTCCATGCCAGAGGAGCGACAGCGTGCCAAGCAATACATTCCCGGCCCCATGGCGCGGTGCCAGTGGCTCAGAGCGGTGATGCGTGAGTCGTCACCACAAGCCGTCATTAGCTTCGTGGATCGGACGAATGTCGTGACTTTGCTGGCTTCGCGGGGACTGAAGATTCCCGTCATCGTCTCGGAACGAATCGACCCGGAACACTATTCTCCGGGACGACACTGGGAAATACTCAGGCGGCTGATATATCCCGCAGCTGACGCAATTGTGGTGCAAACCCGCAAGGTCGGAGTCTGGTCGAATCGATTGTTCCCACGAACACACACCTGCGTGATCTCAAACCCGATCCCGTCTGTCTTGCCCCCAATCCCAGCGACGACGACGAGTTCCAAAATCCTGGCTGTCGGTCGATTGGAATCGCAAAAGGGGTTTGATGTCCTCATTCAGGCATTTGCTCAGATTGCAGAAAGACACCCGACATGGCAACTCCGCATTTTGGGTGACGGTCCGCTCAGAACTTCCCTTGAGCAACAGATTGAGGCGTTGGGGCTGACGGGGCGTGTCGAACTGCCGGGACGCTGCCGAGATGTCCTAGAGCAATTGTCCGAGGCCGGGTTGTTTGTTTTGTCGTCGCGGTTCGAGGGATTTCCCAATGCCCTGGTCGAGGCGATGGCTTGTGGGCGGGCCGTCATTTCGACGAATTGCCCGTCCGGCCCTTCGGATCTGATCGAAACTGGCCGCAATGGCGTTCTTGTTCCGGTGGATGACGCTCAGACGCTGGCGGTGAATATGGAACAACTGCTGGTAGATCCTCAAGCCAGAACCCGCCTGGGACAGGCCGCATCAGAGATTCGAGATCAGTTGTCGATGACGAGGGTTTTGCAGCTGTGGAATGCAGTCCTAGTTCAGTGTGGCTGCCCAATCCAAGTTCAGCCGAATTCTGCAGACAGAGAGACACGCCACGCGTGACCAGAATTCGGAATCAATCGAGGGTCCATTGGAAAAGAATAGGGAGGATGGGTGTGGGACAATTCGTCTCAGCAGATCAATTGCTGCTGCCAATGCAGGCTCTTGGCGGGTCTTGGCTTCGACAAGATTTCGGAGTTGCAGGACGGCCTGCTCCGACCGGCAACAGTTACCGGAAACGGGACCCGAGAAGATTCCGCTTCCGTGGCCGCCGCATCCCTCAAAACGCACAGCGTGATTTTTCGAGTGTTGTGACGCAGTGATCTGATCGCGGCTGTGACCGCTCGCCATGAGTTCAAGGAACGACCATGCGTCCCAGTATCTTCAAAAACGTCGTCGCCTGTTTCATCGTCGCTCCGCTGGGCTGCCTGGGCCTCCTGGCGTACCTGGCGCTTCCATCCACTTTCATATTTCCCGACGAACACGGTTCCACTCAACACACGATCCCATGGCATCAGGCGTTCATAACTCTATTCGATCTGATGCTGATTCCCGGTGCAATCCTGAGTTGCCTGATGGCCAGAATGCTCCCGACCCCGCGTATGAGCGTGGCATTCGGTTTGACGCTGTCCTCCATTGCCGTCAGCTTCCTGGTCGCCCCGGACGCACCGCTGGAATCCTTGCGAGACGGCCTAGCGCATTGGCTGCGCTTCGTCGCCATCTTCACGCTGTCGTGTGGCCTGGTCCGCCGGCTGGGCGCAGAAAGGGCTGAGAGTCTGCTCTTCCTCTTCTATTTTGTGCTGTGTGGTTCGGCGTTGTTCGTGTACCGCCTTCAATTTCCTCAATACCAGCGGATCTATGCCGCTGGAATGACGGTGGCAAGCTTTGCCCAAGTGTCGGCCGCTGTGTCCTTGATCGCGATCGCCCGACGAAGGTACTTAGTACTGGCGGTGTCCAGTCTGTTCCTCGTCCTCAGCTTTAGCCTGACGTCCACAACGCTATTACTCGCCTTAGTGACCTTTATCCCGTTGACTGCGTTCGAGAACGACCAACCGAACGCTGCTGCAACGCGGCCATGGGTGGTTCTGCGTCAGGCCAGTATGGCCGCCGTGTTGGTAGTGGCCGCTACGTTCCTGGTGACAACTTTCACGGATCACGGATTCAACCTGGACTTCGAAGACGCCAGCCATGGGCATGGCCGGAAAGATATCTGGACCTACGGTCTGCAATTGCTCTGGTCCGGAGATGTCGGACTGTTTGGCATCGGATTCGGGAGGACTCCGGAATGTTTTCAAAACAGCCAGCTTCTCGGCCGCTATTCCACCACGGACCTTCCCTTCACGACATTTCACTCCATCTTGCTGGAGGGGCTGATTGGGCTGGGAGCAATGTTCCTGCCGTTGCTGGCATTTACGCTCCACCAAATCGGAAAGTTCTGGCGGAGCAAGCGTTATCTGCCGTGTGCGATTCTGCTTTTTTTCTCTCTCAGCCAATGTTTAGACTTCACGATTTATCGACCCAAAGAAATTGTCATTTGGGCGTTTATGCTGGGGATCGTCAGTCAGGCTGGGCGGATCGCCGACCTGCCTGGAACGCGACCGTCGCAGACAGTGCGAACACCTTCCTCACGGAAGAGACAGCCCGAATGATGAAGGCTCCATTGTTTTTGCTGCCCCCTCGCTGACAGGCAGTGGTGCCAAACGGGTGTTCGTCACGCAGCTCAATCGCATTTCTCCATTTCGCTCCGCCGAAAAAAGTGCTCTTCCTAGATCGAGCAAAATGTCCTAATCTTTCACTCGGTTTGCATAGCGGAGGCGGGCTGAGACTGTCATTCGATCGGGAAGGATCCCATGTTTGGATGGTTGAGATCGTCGGTTCACGATGGCCGCACGCGGACCCCGTTGCGGGTGCTCTTGGGCATTCCCAGTTACCGAGGAGGGGGCGCGGAACGCGTCATGACCACCTTAGCCCGCCGGATCTCTCGCGAACAGTTTGAGGTCCACCTAGTGGTCGTTCAGGACGAAGGCCCGCTGGGGCAGACAATGCCTGAAGATGTCACTCGCCACTCACTCAACTGCAGCCGTGTCTCGCAGGCAGCGCTCCCCTTACTGCGTTTGGTTCGCAGGCTCCAACCCGATGTCGTCTTAACAGCAGCGTCCCATCTGAATGCGTTGGCGGGCATGCTGAAGCCGCTGTTTCCGAAGCGGACACGACTCATGATTCGTGAGACTGGTGTGCTGGCCACATCACTCGCGACGTGGCGGGCGGGCCGCGTGTTCCAGCCGTTGATGGGGGCAGCGTATCGCCAGGCGGACTGTGTCATTGGACAATCGAAGTTCGCTCTCGACGAGATTCACGGTCTGTTTTCCGTGCCCCGCGAACGACTGAGGAGGATCGCGAATCCCGTCGAAGTCGATCAACTTTCCCGCGAGAAGAGTGCCGGAACGGCGAGTCCGTATCCTCCGGGACCTGGCCCCATTTTGCTGGGAGTGGGACGCCTGGGCCCCGAGAAGGGTTTCGATCGTGCTCTCCGTGCCCTGCCCGCCCTCCTGCAGCATCACCCGCACGCCCAGTTGTGGATCATCGGGGAAGGTGCCGAGCGCCCCTCGCTGCAGCGACTCGCCGAGGAACTCGGCGTGAGTCAAAGCGTGTTCCTACCCGGCTTCCAATCGGACGTGTCGCGCTGGATGGCGCATGCCGATCTGTTCGTGTTGTCCTCTCGGTCGGAGTCTTTGCCGAATGTCCTCTTGGAAGCGGTGGCCTGCGAGTGCCCAGTCATCTCGCTGGAGCATCCAGGAGGCACGAGCGAACTGCTGGCATCGCTGAGACTCAGCGACCGATGGGTATCATCGCTGGTTCCGTGGCAGGTGGACTGGTTCAATCCCCCAGCCCCGGAGGTGCGTGAACGACTGGTCGAGCAGTACCACTGGCAACACATTCTCGGCGAATACGAGCAACTGTTCATCAAGGTGGCTCGCGGTCATTCATCCGTAGTCCAGGCCCAACGCGAAGCGGCGTGAGCGGATGAAAGTTGATCGCTGACCCAAAGGGAATCTCATGTGTGGTTTTGTCGGTTTCGTCCATCTCGAATTGCGCCCCCTGACTGCGGACACATTGCAACAGACAGTTCGCAAGATGTCTGGAGCGATCGAGCATCGCGGGCCGGATGCCGAGGGGGTCTTCGTCGACCCGTCGACCCAGATCGCCTTGGGCTTTCGCCGGTTGGCGATCCGCGACCTGACAGCTGCCGGGCACCAGCCGATGGAGGCCGCCAGCCAGCGGTATGTCATCGCATTCAATGGTGAGATCTACAACTCGGAAGAGGTCCGCGCTCAGCTCCTGAGCGAAGTTGGCCCCATCCAGTTTCGTGGGCATTCCGACACAGAAGTCCTCCTCGCCGGGATCGACCACTGGGGACTCGCGGCCACGATCCAAAAGTGTGTGGGGATGTTTGCCATCGCCCTCTGGGACCGGCACGAGCAGAAG
>JAYTWO010000359.1:0-9852 GCA_043743415.1 Planctomycetota bacterium | reverse complement strand
CTGCTTATCGAGAACGTGCCAGACATGATGAACTATGGTGGGCACAACATCGCCGAAGAGGTCAGTGAAGTGCTTGACGGCTTGGGGTACATTGCCCGTTATACCTTGCTCAATTCTGCGTTTTATGGTGTTCCGCAGATGAGAGAGCGAATGTTCCTTGTTGCATATCGCCGCGAGATGGACGCGGAAGTTGTCTTTCCTAAGCCATCACACCATTCAATGCTACCGGTGGGATACCAGGGTTCTCGTGATGTTGCACTCAAGTCGCTTCGATCCAGAAAGACTTTGCACGATGACACGCATTACTCTGCGGCACCTGAAGCATCTGGGAGTCTCCCTAACTCAGTGAGTGCTCGCGACGCTTTGGAAGATTTGCCGAAGATCATTCATCATCTTGAGGGCAAGACGAAAAAGACAACTCAGCGGCTTGACACCCTTATTCCCTATCGGAAAGGTGTCAAGCTCAATAACTACGCCCATTCCATGCGGAATTGGCCGGGTTTCGAGAGCAATGAGGGCATTCGTGAACACGTGATTCGGTATTTGCCTCGCGATTACCAGATATTTCGAGTCATGAATCCAGGCGATCAGTACCCGCAGGCACATCAACACGCCATGAATCTCTTCCACGCGAAACTTTTTGAACTTGAGTGTTCAGAGGGCAAGAAGCTCAAGAAGGGAACCTTAGAGTATGAAGCTATCAAAAAAACGATTGTCCCTCCTTACGACCATACGAAATTCCCGAACAAGTGGCGAAAGATGGAACCAAATCTTCCGGCTCGAACCCTCATGGCTCACCTCGGGAAAGATACGTACTCTCACATCCACTACGACAGCGACCAAGCACGAACAATCTCTGTCCGAGAAGCCGCAAGGCTTCAGTCGTTCCCAGATGGCTTCATCTTTGCAGGTTCGATGAATTCAGCATTACGCCAGATTGGCAACGCCGTCCCTCCGCTAATGGCTAAGTCAATCGCAGGTGAAATGCTGAAAGCTCTTCGCGGGATTCAGTAATGAGTAAACTGGCAATCAAGCGGCTGACCGATTCAGATCTCACGCTTTTTGAGTGGCAGTTTCGCCATAAGAATACCGGGAATCAGAAATCCATCAACCTGAATGCGGACGTTTTCATCGACCGCCTGTATTCATCGCTGGAAGAAACCGACATTGGCCGCCACGGTCGAATTCCACTCGACCTATTTATATATGGCCCCGGCCATGCGAGAGCGTATAACCTCCAGAGAAAGATCATAAAGGGCAGAGCCTACAAGAACTGGCGACTCAACGGAGAGTACATTCCGAATCCCCTCGATCAACCAGATCGTTTTAACTCGCTTGCGGCTGGCGACTTCGTCATTTTTGATTTTGAGGGCGAGTTCTTCCCGACAGCCGCGCGTGCTGTTTTCGTCGCTCAGAACTTGCCAGAAGATGCTCGCCTTCACGCCGGTATTCAAGATTCTGGTGTCGGGAGCATGCAGGCCATCGACCTAGCATCGCTCGATTTTATTGTTCGCGCATCTGGTACTTCAGAGGCTCATCCGGTTTACGAGTTGCTTTTGGATTCCGCGATCGAAGACGCCGCTCAGGGCGGACTTGAGGGCACGAACAGACTTCTTGGTCGCAACACTGGGCGTCGTATTACGAGGTCCGAGCTGGAGCGGGCGCGACAACGCGCTGATGACGTTGGACTGGCGGGGGAAGAATTGATCGATGCTTACTTTGAATCTCGACACAGTCCTGAAGATGTCGAGATTCATGTCTGGGTGTCTGATGAGAATGCCATCGCCTCATACGACTTCACGGTAAAGCTTCAGGGGAAACCAAACGGCAAAGTCGAAGTCAAGTCAACTAGCGGCAAATTCACACAGATCATTCACCTATCCTTTGCTCAATTGAGAGAAATCTGCAACAGCACAGAGCCTTACCACATCTACCGTGTGTACGAACTTGATGATCGTCAGGCGAAACTCCGCATCGCCACCGACGTGAGAACTTTCGCCGAACAGGTTCTTGATCGCTTCTCTGAATTACCATTTGGAGTCACTGTGGACAGCATTTCTATCCGCCCTGAGACACTCCCGTTTGGCCCGGAAATGAATATCGATTTGCCAGATGATGGCATTTCCTCAGTTTAGCGATGATTGGCATTCTACTTTACCGATTCTAACCCTCTCTGGAGCCTTCGATTGGCGGTCTCTGATCACAACTACCCTCCCCGCGTGGTTGTCCTCTCCGGCCCTTCGGGGAGCGGCAAGTCGACGATTGTGCAACAGTTGGTCCGGGAGTGTCCGGTGCCGCTGCGGCTCTCCGTGTCGGCCACCACTCGTGCTCCTCGGCCCGGTGAGGTCGACGGGGAGCATTATCACTTTCTGAGCTTGGCCGAGTTCGAGGCCCAGCGGAACAATGGCGAGTTCATGGAGTGTGCGGAGGTTCACCGGACCGGAAACTGGTACGGCACGCTCTGGTCGGAAGTCGATGTGGCCCAGCAGCAGGGGAAGTGGGCTCTTCTCGAAATCGATGTCGAGGGGGCGCAGAGCGTCATGCGGATGTATCCCTCGGCGGTGACGATCTTTGTGACGTTACCATCGCTGGACGAGTACGAGCGCCGGCTGCGGTCGCGGGGGACGGAATCGGAAGAGGTCTTGCAGCGTCGATTGCAGACGGCGCGCGAGGAGCTTAAAATGGCGGGTCGCTACCGATTTCAGGTGGTCAACGACAACTTGGATCAAACGGTCCAGGCAATCTGCCAGATCCTGTCAGACCAAGAGGCGGAACTTCATGCTCGATGAACTGAAGGAAGACTGGATCGTCAACAAGGTTGGCGGCCGGTTCAAACTCTCCACACTGATCCAGAAGCGTCTGGTCCAGCTGAACAAGGGGGCTCCGCCACTCGTCGATGAGATCGGCAAGCCGACGATGCACACCGTGGTCCGCGAGATTCTGGAAGACAAGATCTTCCTGGATGCGTCGAATGATGTCGTCATGGCTGTGGACGATGCTCCCGATCCGAGCGGGGCACCGAATCTGGATGACCTGTAGGCGGTAGGACGGGCACATTTGCCCGTCCTGTCCGGCGCACGGTGGTCGCAAACCACCAACACGCGTCGAGCGCAGAATAACGGATCTGTGAAAATCTGTGTGATCTGTGTACCCATCGCTTTCCTCTTCAAGAGAGGCCGGAGATGTAGATACGCAGATTTCACAGATCGACACAGATTCAGAGGGGGTGATTGCTGCATCGAGTCGGCTAGACGTTCGCACGTTAACACCCGCTCGGGGACGCCCTAGAAGGTCCGTCCGACTCCTCTCCGACTCACATCAGGGCGTTTTCCGATCGCCGGGAATCGCCCTCTTGTATTGTTGGGTCTCTCATGAAATCCCGGTTCATGAGGACCGGCCCCCTTGCCGTTCTTGCGCTCGGGGCCTAACTTCCGCTACACACACTGGCAACGGGACACTCCCGTCGCCCGCCTCCCCAGGAACGTCAGAATGCCCGTCGCTGCGAACTACAAGGTCAAAGACATCACCCAGGCCGAATTCGGTCGCAAGGAACTGGACATCGCCGAGCACGAAATGCCCGGCCTGATGTCGACTCGTGAAAAGTACGGCCCGAAGAAGCCGCTGGCGGGCGTGCGAATCACTGGCTCGTTGCACATGACGATCCAGACTGGCGTGCTGATCGAGACGCTCAAGGAACTCGGGGCTGATGTCCGTTGGGCCTCCTGTAACATCTTCTCCACCCAGGACCACGCCGCCGCCGCCATTGCCGCCAGCGGGACGCCGGTCTTCGCCTGGAAGGGTGAGTCACTCGAAGAATACTGGTGGTGTACATGGGAAGCGATCATCTTCCCCGGCCAGAAAGGCCCGCAACTGATCGTCGACGATGGCGGCGATGTGACCCTCTTGATTCACAAGGGGTACGAGATGGAGAACGGCGACAAGTGGGTCGACTCCCCCAGCGACAACCACGAAGTCAAGGTCATCAAGAACTTGCTCAAGAAGATCGCCCAGGAACAGCCTGGCATCTTCCACATGATCGTCAAGGACTTGAAGGGGGTCTCCGAAGAGACGACCACCGGGGTCCACCGCCTCTACGAAATGCAGAAGGCGGGCAAGCTGCTGATCCCGGCGATCAACGTCAATGACAGCGTGACGAAGTCGAAGTTCGACAATCTGTACGGCTGCCGGCACTCACTGACGGACGGCATCTTCCGGGCGATGGACGTGATGCTCTCGGGCAAGGTCGCTGTCGTCTGCGGCTATGGCGATGTGGGCAAGGGATGTGCCCAGGCTCTGAGAGGGCAGGGGGCCCAAGTCGTCGTGACCGAGATCGACCCGATCTGTGCGCTCCAAGCGGCGATGGAAGGCTACCGCGTCCTGCCACTCGAAGACACCCTCGGCTGGGGCGATGTCTACGTGACCACGACCGGGAACAAGGACATCATTCGCCTGGAACACATGGAGAAGATGAAGGACCAGGCGATCGTCTGCAACATCGGCCACTTCGACAACGAAATCCAGGTCGACAAGCTCAACGACCGCACCGATGTGAAGCGACTCAACATCAAGCCGCAGGTCGACAAGTACACCTTCCCGACCAAGAACAGCATCTACATGCTCGCCGAAGGCCGCCTCGTGAACCTCGGCTGTGCCACTGGCCACCCGAGCTTCGTGATGAGCAACAGCTTCACGAACCAGTGCCTAGCCCAGATGGAACTGTGGGCCACGAAGGAGAACCGCCCGATCGGCGTCACCGTCCTGCCGAAGAAGCTCGACGAGGAAGTGGCCCGGCTGCACTTGGGCAAGATCGGCGTGAAGCTGACCAAGCTGACGCAAGAGCAAGCCGACTACATCAGCGTGCCGGTGGACGGGCCGTACAAGGCGGAGCACTACCGGTACTAAGGGCTTTCAGCGATCAGCTGTGAGCCATCAGCCAGCAGCACGAAGAAGCCCAGGGGTGGCAACCCCTGGGCTTTTTGACTTGGTGGAGGTGTGGCGTAGAATCGCAGAACAGGGCCAACGCGAAAGCCAAGAAACTCACCGAGTCTGTTGGGGCGATGATGAAAGTCCTCGCGCGTCCAGCCCCCCGATCGGAAGCGGTCAGTCAGGCGATCTCGCCCAGTGTCGCCTTTCGCTCCGCGAAAGGACGTGCATTCGCGGAGCGAAAGACGACGCTCAAGGACGCCCCTATCGAGCCAGCCCCTGGCGGGCCTGCTCCACGAACGTCGCGGCATCGGGATCGGAAGCGTACAGGTCGACGACGCTCTGCCAGAGGGCGCGGGCCTGCTCGGTCTGGCCCTCCTTGCTCAATGTGGCGGCCCGTTCCAGCGATCGCTTCGCCAGTCTGTACGCCTCTGCACCGATGTTCTTGTCATTGAGTTCACTCCACAGATCCTGGGCGAGGGCGTGCAGGTGGGCGGACTCCGGGTCTCCTTCCGTCAGCCGCGACAGACCGAGCAGTACCTGTTTGGCCTCGGCGTCCTGGCCCAGTGACCGCAGCTGGACCGCCTTCTGGAGCAGGCGTTCGCCATCGGTCTCGGCATCATTCGTCGTCCATGTCCCGCGTCGTCCGAGCAGCGACTTGCGGAGTTCGTAGAGTCGGATCTGGTCGAGGTACGGCTCAACCTGCGGCGCCCACTGCTTGGCGTTCTGCTCCATGAGAGGCTCGAACACCTCGCGCTTGGCCCGGTCCCAGTCTGGCCCCGGCTCTTTGGCCATCAGGGCCTGACCCTGTTCAAAGAGAGTCTCTGGCGTCGGCAGGCGTTGGTTCCACCAATAGACCCCGCCCGCGATGATGGCTGCGAGAGCGGCCCCCAGGAACCAGGTGCTGTCGAGCACCCGCTCGATCGGGGTCTGCGTGTTCGTCTTCTCGACGTGCGCCTTCATCAGCTCGCGCATCGCCACGCCCGCCGCCTCGGGGTCGGCGTTCTGACCGTTCGCGGCCAGCGTCTCGTCATGGCCGTCAACGCTGTCGAACTCGAACGTGCCCGATTGCTGCGTCAGCTCGACCTTCTTGGGAATCTCCTGCAACCGCAGTTGCAGAACATACGCATCGGGATAGCGGTTGTCGGGGTTCTTTTCGAGGCACTTGCAGACGACCTCGTCGAGCCAGTGCGGGAGGTCGGGGACGATGCGGCGGGGGCTGTCGAACTGGCCGTACTTGTGCTTCTGAGCAATGTCGAGGGCCGACCTGCCGGTGAACGGCGGACGACCGGTGAGCATTACATACATCACCGCCCCGAGCGAATAAATGTCGCTCCGCTTGTCGACGCGGCGGCCTTGGGCCTGCTCGGGGGACATGTATTCGACCGTGCCAATCACGCTGCCGGTGGCGGTGAGTTGATCCCCGGCGAAGATGTGCGCGACTCCGAAGTCGGTCAGCTTGCAGAGGCCATGCTTGTCCAGCAACAGGTTGGACGGCTTGAGGTCGCGATGCACGATGCCGGTGTTATGAGCGGCTTTGAGGGCCTTGCAGATCTGGGTGGCGATCTCGATGACCTCCCGCCAGCCCAACCGTTTCTCCCGCATGATCCGGTCGGTGACGGTCTCGCCATCCACGAATTCCATCGTATAGTAGTAGGTGCCCTCCCACTCCCCACTGTCGTACATCTGGACCACGTTCTCGCCGGTCACGCGCTGCATGGCCTCGATCTCGCGGGCGAAGCGGGCCACGAACCCCTCCTCGCGGGCCAGGCTGGCGGGGAGGACCTTGATTGCCACCAGTTCCCCGGTCTGCTCGTGCTTCCCGAGGTACACCGTCCCCATGCCCCCCTGGCCGAGCTTCCGCTCGATCTTGTAGTCTCCAATTCGCTCCGGCAGCGGAGCGGACGACGAGGACGGGCGATCAACGGACGGCATGGAATACTCCTGATCGACCGGTGTTGCAGATTGTCGTCTTTCGCTCCGCGAAAGAACGTCCTTTGCGGAGCGAAAGGCGACAATGCTGGCGGAGCGAACGGCGACAACACCCAGTCTACGGAACAACCGATGCCCTCAGCAATTCTGCTCATCGCCCACGGCAGCCGCCGCGCCGTCGCCAACGCCGACTTGGTGGCGCTGGCCGAGTTGGTCCGCACTCGCCGACCGGAGGAGATCGTCGAGATCGCCTACCTTGAACTCGCCGAGCCGACCATCCCGCAAGGAGCTGCCCGCTGCGTCGAACGCGGGGCCACGCATGTGCGGATGTCGCCGTTCTTCCTTTCCGCCGGGACACACATCGCCGAAGACCTGACCGGATTCCAAACCGAGTTCACCGCCCACTACCCCAGCGTGCGGTTTCAACTCTGCCCGCCGTTGGGTCTACACCCGCTGCTGGTGGAGGCACTGTTCGAGCGGATGGGGGAGGAGTGGGTGGCGTAGTTCGAGACGCGATGCGACATCGCTACTGGCTGCTTGCCAGGTCTGTCCCACCAGCGATTTCGGAGAAATCGCCGACAATCCCACGTCGGGGTTGTCCGAAACGCTTCCAGACCCTATTCCTTATGCGGAGGGCGAGAAGTGACTTTCCGCCCGCAGCTTCACACGGGACCCGGCCATGGACTTTGAGCAGCAACTTAAGAACGCCATCGCACGCGGCTCGCGCTCGCGCGATGCCAAGAGCCAGGCTGCGCTGTCGGCGGCCATGACGGCGGAAGAGCAGAAGAACCGGTATGCCTCCATGCGGCTGGCCCTCAGCGAGGAGATCGAGGACCGGCTACGGAAGCTGGCGGATCACTTCCCAGGGTTCGAGTTCTCGACCCTCATCGGCGAGGAAGGTTGGGGAGCGCGGATCACGCGCGACGATCTGCGGCTCAGCCGAGGCCGGTCGACCGAGGCTCTCTACAGCCGCCTGGAGATGTTGATCCCGCCCAAGGGGACCACGCCGATCATCGAGCTGATCGCCAAGGGGACGATCCGCAACCGCGAGATCTTCAGCTACCGGCACTACCAATACCTGGACGATGCGGACCTGAGCGGGTTCGCCTCGATGATCAGTCTGTGGGCGGTGGAGTATGCGGAACAGTTTGCGGCACACAGAGTGTGAGGGTTGAGGGTTGCGACTTGGGGGCAGTTGAAGAACAGTTCGCGCCCCTCCTATCCCGAAGGGATTCCAGACAATAGCCGGTGGTCAGCGCAGCGCCACCACCGGAAAGATTCGACGATGCGGTTCCTATCCCGAAGGGATTGAAGCCGCCTTCAATCCAGATACCGATCCTCGAATTCAATCTCCGCCCGCTGGAGCAGATCGACCAATTCCTCCCGAAAACTCCGTTGTTGGTGATGTTTCTTCTGATTCTTGATATATCCTCGCACGTTCTGGCAAGTGGAAGGACTGACTGTGAATGCCGCGTAACCCGTCTGCCATGTGAACCGATTCTCACCTATTTCGGTATGCACCCAAATCGACGAGGTCCGTTTCAGTTCTCGAAGAACATCGGCCAAGCAGTGAGTCGGCTTGAGTCCCACGAGCAGATGCACATGGTCCTCAATCCCGCCCACTTGCAATGAGACGCCACCCAGCCCCTTGATGGTTCCGCCCAGATACTCATGAAGTCGGGCAGCCCAGGAGTCGGCGATGAGAGGGACGCGATCTTTCGTACTGAAGACGAAGTGGTAGTTCAGGCTCGTGAAGGTGGAAGGCATGGGAATTCGATGTGAGGAGATGGACAAGGAACCTCACAATATCCGCGAGCATGCCGGGAGTCACCCGAATCGAGGTGCGGCTGCAATCCCTTCGGGATAGGGAACTCCTTTCCTCTCCATTCCGGTGGTAGCGCTGCGCTGACCACCGGCTATTGGCTGGAATCCCTTCGGGATAGGGAGCCGTTGAGGATTGGACGTTGTGCGAACGAAGCCCTCGACTTCCGGACGCTCAACCATCAACCATCCACCCTCCCCCACTCAATCCTCCGCCTTGCTCCCGTCGCCGCACATTTTGACGATCTTGGGATCAAAGCGGGCCACGGTCTCGACGAGGTCGGCCTGCTGTCGCATGACTTCGTCGATGTCCTTGTAGACTCCGGGCACCTCATCGGAACCGGCTGACAGGATGCGAATGCCCTTGGCCAGCAGGTCGTTCGTTACGGCCTTGATGCGGAACTTCTCCCGCCCCTGGGTGCGTGACATGCGGCGACCAGCTCCGTGCGAAGCGGAGTTCAGCGAGTCGGGGTTGCCTCGTCCGCGCACGATGTAGGCGGGGCTGGCCATCGATCCGGGGATCACGCCGAGTTCACCGACACTGGCTGGGGTCGCCCCCTTGCGGTGGACGATCACCTCCCGCCCGCCGTGGATTTCCTTCCACGCGAAGTTGTGGTGGTTCTCCACCCCTGCCAGGATCTGAGCCCCGATCAGGTGCGACACGTTGCGGTGAATCACATCGTGATTCGCCGCAGCGTAGTCCCCCATCAGGTTCATGGCCGCCCAGTATTCCTGGCCCGCTTCCGTATCGAGGCCCAGCCACGCCAGCCGCCCGTGCTTGGCGTACTTGCGAGGCAGGTTGCACTGTGCGATCGAGCTATAGGTATTGCACACCGCGTACCCCGTGCCCCGGCTGCCGCTATGACTGAGCAGAGCCACGTACTGACCGGGAGCCAGACCCAACTCGGGCTGGTCGATCGTCACGATACCGAACTCGACGAAGTGATTGCCCGATCCCGAGGTGCCGAGCTGCTTCCAGGCCCGGTCCTTGCTCTCGCGGGTGATGCGGGTCACGGTCCAGTCCTGGTCGAGGACGGGGTGCAACTGCTTGCGCTCGTGGGCTCCCCCGGCTCCGAAGACGGTCCCCTTCTCGAGGGCCTGCTTGTAGTCCGGGAACCGCTGGTCGTCATCGATCGAAGCCACCGGCAGATCGAGAATCGACAGCTTCATACGGCA
>JAYTWO010000358.1:0-8218 GCA_043743415.1 Planctomycetota bacterium | reverse complement strand
CGAAGTGGGCACTCGCCGGACCAGGGTCGAGAAAAGTCAAACAACTCCTGGAAAACCTCGTGGCAATGAGTATGTAAATGTGCAAAAGTCGAGGCTACGAGCGTTCGTCAATTGCACTCCGCCACCAGCGGCCCGGCGAGTTCCTCTAGGAAGAACAATCGCCCGGCCTGCGTGGGCATGTAGGTCGACGGAATCCACGAGGTCGGCTTGTGCCGCAGCGTCATCCACAGGCTCAGCCCCTGCCACATCATGCCGCGTCCGAGTGACCCGTCCGCCCCGCCGATGATGTAGTCGGCATTCAGGAACAGGCCCGGCCCGATCGTGTTCGCAAAGGCCGGGACCAGTGTCGTGCGGCTCTTGAAACTGGTGATCGCGTTCTGCTCGATCGTCAGCGGGTGCAGCTTCGCCCCCAGTCGGTGCGTCTGGGCCTTCCACTCGGCCTCGGTCTTGAACTCGGCTGCGAAGTGGGGTTCCCAGAAGGCGATGTGGCAGACGCGGCCGATGCCGAAGGCGACCGACAGTAAAGCCCCGCTGGCCCGCAGTTCGCCGATTCGGTCGGCATAGGTCGGGAGTACCTTCTTGGTCGCAAAGTGCCGCTGCTTCTTGGGCACGGTCAGCTTGCCGAGTGGCCCGTAGAAGGCGTGTTCCATCGCGTACTGGAAGGCTCCGGGGTTGTCGGCGGGGAGGGTGTTCCCCTGGGCATCGCTCCACTCGTCCATATTGAAGCCGTAGACATGGTCGCACGACACGCCCCACTCGGTGAGGAAGTACACCGCCCAGCGGTACATCCCCATCGGCCCCACCGGCAGGATCATCGCCAGCTTCTGGCCAGCATCCCGCGTGCGGCGGATCAACTGGGCGATCTCGTGTCCCATGTAGGTATCGAAGTCGGCCAGCGTCTTACACGGAAAGGGCTGGAACTTCGGGTGCCACCACTTCTGGCGATCGGTGATCGTGGCTGGGTTGGAGTCGACACAGGCATCAATCTTGGCCAAGTCCCACCCCGCGGGGAAGAACCCCTCCATGAGCGAGCCGGAGAGCGTGGTGAGCAGATCCATGAAGGTGTTCCGGGGAGAGGCGAGCCAAGAATTGCAGCGTGCGATTGTGCCGCGATGGATCGGGAAGTTCCAGTCTGGACGCCGGGGTTGAACCAAGCGAAACAGCGCTGAGCGGGGGCATCCCCCGGTTCGTCCCTCACCGTCCCTTACGCCTCGAGGGCCATCCCTTCCGCGAACCCGTACATCAGGTTGAAGTTCTGGACCGCGACCCCGGAGGCCCCCTTGATGAGGTTGTCGAGGGCCCCAAACACCAGCACCTTGCCGCGCACGACCCGCGCGGTGATGTCGCAGTAGTTGGTGAACGCCACGTCCTTCGTGCGGGGCAGGTGGTCGACCACGCGGACGAAGGGCTTGCCAGCGTAGTAGCGGCGCATGGCCTCCAGGAGTTGAGCCTGTGTCACCGGGCCAGTCGGGGTGGCGTAGATCGTGGCCAGGATGCCGCGATCCATGGGGACCAGGTGCGGCGTGAAGAGCACCTCGACCCGCTGGCCGCTGACCTCGGTCAGGATCTGCTCGATCTCGGGCGTGTGCCGATGATCGCCGACCGAGTACGCCGAAATACTCTCGTTGCATTCGGCATACAAGATGTTCGTCTTGGGAGTTCGCCCCGCCCCCGACACGCCGCTCTTGGCATCAATGATGATCCCGGTCGGCTCGATCAACTTCTCACTGAGCAGCGGTGCCAGCGCGAGGATCGACGTACTGGTGTAGCACCCCGGATTTGCAATCAGCGACTGCCCCGGTATCCGATTCCCGAACAACTCCGGCAGCCCGTACACCGTCGTCCCCAGCCGCGTCGGGTCGGTATGCACATGCTTGTACCACGTCTCATACACTCCCGGATCCTTGAGACGATAGTCCGCCGACAGGTCGATTACCTTCAGCCCTGCCGACAACAACTTCGGTACCGTCTCCATGCTCGCCACATGCGGCAAGCAGCAGAAGCAGACATCCGCCCGCGCGGCAAGATCCTCCGGTGACGCATTCTCCAGCCGCAGATCGAGCCGCCCAAACAGCGCCGGATGCACCTGCGAGATGTGCGAGGTCTCGCTGCGACTGGTGACGACGGTGATGCGGGCCTGCGGATGACGCAGCAGCAACCGCATCAGTTCGTAGGCGGTGTAACCCGTGGCTCCGAGGATGGCGACGCGAATCATGACGGTCCTTGAGTTCAGCGGGGGACACTTGGCGGAGAGGGTCGCTGAGATTGTCGTCTTTCGCTCCGCGAAAGAACGTCCTTTCGCGGAGCGAAAGGCGACAAACTGACGCGGAGCAACAATCGCCTACGGTTTGGGCTGAGCTTCGGGGGCGGCGGGGGCCAGCGACTGGAGCTGGATGTCGCCGAATTTTTGCTGGCACTTGGGGCACTTGGCCTTGGCGAGTCCCTTGCCATCCTTGCCACCGAGGCTGTCCTTGGCGCGGCCTTCCTCGCTGAGGGTGATTTTGCAGGCACTGCACTGGTAGCCGACGGTGGCGAGTTTGAAGGTGGGGTCGGCCTTGTAGTAGTCCATATTGCGGAGGACGCGGATCGGCCCCTTCGTGGTGTGGCAAGCAAACTCGTCGAAGGCCTCTTCCAACGGAGCCCCGCAGGTGGCCCCGAAGCCCACCATGCCGTACCGCTCTTGCATCGCTTTCGCAAACCCGCGGAACTCGGACAGACTGAACGACAGATATTGGGGGAGTGCGTTCGGGTCTTCCGCATACGGCAGCTGGACGGCGATGCGTCCGGTTCCGAAGACCGCGATCCCCGCGAAGAGCGACTCGGCGCGATTGGCTACGGGTTGGACGACTCGCATCTGCCGGACTTGATCGGCGGTGAAGACCTGCCGGTCGGTTCCGGGCAGTTCCGGAATCGGCTTGCCGTCCTTGAGGTGCTGGAGCATGGCGTCGCGGGCTTCGGTCTTCTTCTTGTCACCGCCGCCGCCGAACAGACCGCCGGCCTTTTTCGGGGCGATGTTCACGATCAGCAACTGATCTGCCGAAAACGCGATGTCGTACTCGACGAATTCCTTGAGCAGGCTGTCGGCTTTGAGTTTCAGTTTGTCGGGGCTGACGGTGTGGACATGCAAATCCTTGATCCACCCGGAAAAGGCTCCTGCGGCGTCCTGCGGTCCAGTCGCGACAGCCCCCACGGCTCCGGTCTCGGCGGCTTTCTTGCTGACCGAGAAATCGGGCGGATCGACCGGCACAATGAACGGAGCGCGACAGCGGGGACAGCGGCCCTGCATCCCTCGATGCGAGTCCTTGACCTCAAACCGGCAGCCGTAGGGGCAGTAGATGATGAATCCGCCGGTAGCCGTGCGAACGCCGCCCGAAAGGCTGTTCGGGCGGCGTTTCTTCTTGCGCTGCTCGGACTCGGACACGTCCTGTGTCACCATGTCGAACAGGGCATCGTCTTCGGACTTGGGGCGTTCCGACTTGGCTGGAGCGGCCCCCTCCAAGGGCAGCGAGGGCAGCGGCGAGGAATCGCCCAAGGCCCCCAGCACTCCGAGCGGAGACAGGGCCATCGACGGAATCTCCGACGTATCCTGGGGAGGCTCGATCCGCACTTGCCCCGTCGAGCCAGCGGGACTGACCGGCGGAATGGTGTAGGCCGACGACTGGGTCATCGGGACCGACAGTTCGAAGTCGTCGTCGTCGTCGCCAGCCAGCGGCAAGGCCCCCATGTCCTTATCGCTCATCTCCAAATACGTGAGCGGCTTGGGGTTCAACTGCATCTGCTGAAATTTGACGGCCATGTCTTTACGCATGAAGCCGCCACAGTTCCAGCACCGCACGGAGCTGGGACGGACCATCTCCCCGCAGTCGGGACACGGCTGTTCTCCGCTCGGATTCGCGTCATTCGCCATGGCTCAATGCCTTCTCAGGTTCGACAGGGTTGCGGTGTCTCAGTACGGAGAATGAATGAAAACACAGACCAGACACCGCGTGCGCTAAAACTTAACCGCTAGCACCCTCATTACTCCAGTCCCCTCGCCGAAAAAATATCAGACACGGCAGAGGTCGGTGACTCTCATTCGGACTTCGGGGTGCCGGACGACTGCCACAGAACGAGACGAGTCTCTGTCTCACCCTCCACTGTCCGGCTGATTTTGAGCAGTAGCGGGCCAGATGAATTCGCGATGATCCGCTCCATGTCCGCTGGCTCACGTACCGGCTGACGACCGGCTTCTTCGATCACGTCGTATAAACGCAGCGTGTCCGGATCATCCGTGCAACCTTCACAACGAGTGATCAACACCCCGCGCACTCCCGGACGACAGCCAACCTGCACGGCCAGCGATTTGTCGAGAGTCACGACCGTCAGGCCGGTGGGCCTCACCCGGCTTTCGGAGAAGGAGTTGAGCTTGAAGGGACTGGGCTGATCTTCGCGCTGGCTGGTGGTCGTGGTCTTGCGCTCGGTCAGCCGGACATCCACGGTGACACGCGATCCGCTGCGCAGTACCTCCATCCGCACCGTCTTGTTGACCGGGGTCAGGCTCACCAGGTGAATCAGATGGCTCTGGTCCTCGATCTTCTGGCCATCAAACGTCATCACGACATCATCCACCTGCAACCCCGCCACTTCGGCGGGAGTGTCCCCGTACACCTGGACCACGCGGGCTCCCTGCACTTTGTTCAGCCGCAGCCGATGGGCGGCTGCGTCGTCGAACTCTTCGTCGAGACGCACACCCAGAAAGGCCCGCTGCACGCGGCCATGTTCGAGGAGTTGCTCGACGACTTGGCGGCAGAGGTTGCTGGGGATACTGAATCCGATCCCTTCATTGCCGCCGCCTTGCGAGGCGATCGCGGTGTTGATGCCCACGACGCGGCCTTGGAGATCAATCAGGGGGCCGCCGCTGTTGCCGGGGTTGATGGCAGCATCGGTTTGCAGGAAGTCCTGGTTGATGACATCATCGCCCTTTTCGCCGAGGATCAAAGACCGCCGCCCCTTGGCACTAATGATGCCCAGAGTGACCGACTGGCTCAGACCGAACGGACTCCCCATGGCGAGAACCATGTGCCCGATATCGAGGTTGTCGCTGTCGCCCCAGCCAGACGAATTCAGGTTGGTCTCTGCGAGCAGCAGCACGGCCACGTCGGTCGGAGAGTCTTCAATGACCTCAACGGGATGCGTGATGTTTCCATCTTGCAGCTTGATCTTGATGCGTTTGGGCGTGGAGCCTTGAATCACGTGACGGTTTGTCACGACGAAGAGTTTGGGGGAGCGGGCGCTCCGCATGATGATGCCCGAGCCGGTTTCCTCGACGGTCCCGCCGCTGCGGCCATCGCGTTTGCTCTCGATATGAACGACCGCCCCCTGGACCTGAGCTGAGATGCGGGCCAGTTGTTCGCCAGCGTCATCGAGTACGCCTCGCGCCAGCACATCACGCACGCGGCCTGCCGACGGAGTTTGCGCGCGGGCAGGCGGAGTGGAGATTCCGGGAATGGACATGGCCGCCACCGCCAGGCCCAACACCACGGCGGTTCCGACGAACAGCGGCTTGCGGTCTTCCATACTTGCGCTCCCTGCCCCTGCCCATTCGACCGTGTGATTCGTTGACGCCACTTGGGGGGTCAATCCATCAACGGTCGACGGGGATACTCAAGTTTTCCAATGTGGTCGCGACATCCAAGGCTCGCACCTCATCGCGCCAGGCTGTCGTCCAATTGGTGCGAACCCCTTTTTTCCGTCCCCCGCGTTCTTCACTGCGCTGACAGTCAATGCAGGTCGTGGAGTGGGGGAGGGCCTGCAATCTCGCCAGCGGGATGGAGTTGTGGCACTCTTCACAAGTGCCGTAGCGTCCCTCCTGCAAGGCGAGGATCGCCGCCTCCGTCTGTTCCAGTTCACGACTTTCCAGGGACGCCAACTGGGAACTCAGTTCGCGTTCCACATCATCGTTGGCCATGTCTGCCGAATCCCCCATGGCACTGCCGGAGTCACCCGCATGGGAAATGTCCAAGGCCAGTTGGCGTTGCAACTCGCCTCGCTGAGCGATGAGTTGTCGGTACAACCGCAGAAGAGCATTTTGGCGTGGCATGGCAACCTCGACTGTGTGCGTCCCGTCCCCCTGACAGTGAGACCACGGAATGTGATCCCGAAACGCGACTCCCTCCGTTTCCAATCTATGTCCCACCGTGAGGGAGGGAGATGAGTGGAAACTCGATCCGTGCCAAATTCTACGCAAGTCGTACCGTCGCCAAGGGCCGCAACGGCTGGTCTGCGTAAATCAGGGCCAGTCATGACAAATATGAGGATCAGACCGAACATTTCGGGCAAATGGCATGCACCGGCTCAGCGCCCGCGCACGCCGACACTTGGGAACGCTCGAATCCTCTAGTCCTGATCGGCTGGTGCGGGGCTGCCTCACACCTGGGACGCCCCCCTGGCCCAGAAATCAGCGAGGTGGCACACCCGCTGACCGGGTGCTTGTGCCATTCGTCACTGGGGGCGTCATCCGCTTAACCCGTGCGGCAAGCATCATCCGGGAAATCGGCATGGCATGGACGTTCCCGTGTGATGCGATGGCTCATTTCGAAACTTTCACCCCGGCCTTGAGCACCAGCATTCCCAGCGGGGGCAGGGTGAGCGAGATACTCTGCGGGTGGCCGTGGGAGGGGATGGCGTCGGTGTCGACGCCACCGGCGTTGCCGACATCGGTGCCACCGTACCAGCGGGCGTCGCTGTTGAGGATCTCGCCCCAGTGACCAGCCAACGGGACGCCGATGCGGTAGCCCTGACGCGGCTCTGGGGTCATGTTCATGATGACGATGACCTGTTCCTCGGCGGACTTGCCACGACGCAACCAACTGAAGACGCAGTTCTGCGTGTCATCGGCGTTGATCCAGGCGAACCCGTGCGGCTCGTGGTCGAGTTCATACATCGCAGGCTGTTCGCGGCGGACGCGGTTGAGGTCGCGGACGAACTTCTGGATACCGGAGTGGCGGTCTTGTTGCAGTAGTGCCCAGTCGAGCTGGGTGTCGTGGTTCCATTCGAGCCATTGGGCGATCTCGCCGCCCATGAACAGCAGTGGCTTGCCGGGAGTCGTGAACTGCATCCCGAACAACAGCCGCAGGTTGGCGAACTTCTGCCACGGATCGCCCGGCATTTTGGAGATCAGCGACGACTTGCCATGCACCACTTCGTCATGCGACAGGGGCAGTACGAAATTCTCGGTGAAGGCGTACATCGACCGGAACGTCAGGTCGTGGTGGTGGTGCGAGCGATAAATCGGATCGCGCTGAAAATACTTCAGCGAGTCGTTCATCCACCCCATGTCCCACTTCATGCTGAACCCCAAACCGCCGTCGTAGACCGGGCGGGAGACCAGCGGCCAACTGGTCGACTCCTCGGCGATGGTCAGGATGCCGGGGAACTCGCCATGCAGAGAGACGTTCATGTCCTTCAGGAACTGAACGGCTTCGAGGTTCTCGTGGCCACCATACTCATTCGGAATCCATTCCCCCTCCGGACGCGAGTAGTCGAGGTGCAGCATCGACGCCACCGCATCGACCCGCAGCCCGTCGACGTGATACACGTCGCACCAGAACCGGGCGTTCGACAGCAGGAAGTTGCGAACCTCACTCCGCCCGTAGTTGAAGATGTAGGTGTTCCAGTCGGGATGGAACCCTTGGCGCGAATCTTCGTGTTCATATATCGCGGTCCCATCGAACCGCCCCAGACCGTGGCCATCCGTCGGGAAGTGTCCCGGCACCCAGTCGATCAACACGCCGATGTCGTGTTGATGACAGTAGTCGACGAAGAACTTGAAGTCCTGCGGGCTGCCGTAGCGGGAGGTCGGAGCATAGTACCCGGTCGGCTGATAGCCCCATGACCCATCGAACGGATATTCGGAGACGGGCATCAGCTGGAGATGAGTGAAGCCCATGTCCAGGCAGTAGGCCACGAGTTGCTCGGCGAGTTCGTGGTAGGAGCAATACTTCCGCCCGTCCCAGGGTCGCTTCCAGGAACCGAGGTGGACCTCGTAGATCGACACCGGCTTCTGGGACCAGTTGGTTTTCTGTCGGCGTTCCATCCAGGGACCGTCGTGCCAATCAAAGCCATCGAGGACCGGGCAGACGATGCTGGCCGTCTTGGGAGGAATCTCTGAGGCGAAGGCGTAGGGGTCGGACTTCTGGATGATCTCGCCGGTCGGAGAACGCAAACTGTATTTGTAGTG
>JAYTWO010000357.1:0-1942 GCA_043743415.1 Planctomycetota bacterium | reverse complement strand
AACCCCGCATTCCATCCTGATGGAGTCCACCCCATGTCCCACGTCTCCCCCACCCGTCGTGACTGGTTGCGGATGGCCTCGCTGGGGTGTGCCTCGATTGGGGTGTCGGGGCTGTCGCTGAGCCACTGGCTCCCGGCTCTGGCTGCGGAGACCGCTTCCAATCCGGATCGCAAGCGGTCGTGCATCCTGCTGTGGATGCCGGGGGGGCCGTCGCAGATCGATACGTTCGATCCCAAGCCGGGGCATAAGAACGGCGGCGAGTTTAAGCCGATCGACACGACGGTGCCGGGGATTCAGATCTCCGAACATCTGCCGCAGTTGGCCCAGCAGATGGAGCATCTGGCGCTCATTCGGTCGATGCAGACCAAGGAGGGGGATCACGGGCGGGCGACGTATCATCTTCGCACCGGGTATCTGCCGCAGGGGCCGGTCCGCTATCCGTCGCTCGGGTCGCTGCTCAGCCACGAACTCGGTAGTGAGACAAGCGAACTGCCGAACTTCGTCAGCGTGATGCCGAATCGCCTGCTCAGTCCGGGGGCTTACGGAGCTGGGTTCCTGGGGCCGAGGTTTGCACCGCTCGTGGTCGGTTCCGAGCCAGTTCGCCGAGCACGGCCGATGGGCGATCAACCCGCCGTCGAGCCACTCTACGGCCAGCCGCTCGAAGTCCGCAACATCCGCTCGACGACCGAAGTCAGCCTGCCGCAGACCGACTCGCGGCTCGAGCTGCTGGCCTCCCTGGAGAACGACTTCCGCTCGCAACGTCCGGGGCTGTCAGCGGAGAGCCATCACTCGGCTTATACACAGGCCGTTCGCATGATGCGGTCGGAAGCGGTTGGGGCCTTCAACCTCGATGAGGAGCCCGCCGAGCTGCGCGCGGCGTACGGCAAGAACCGGTTCGGGCAGGGGTGCCTGCTCGCGCGGCGACTGATCGAGCGCGGCGTCCCGTTTGTCGAGGTCGCCCTCAGCGATGCGATGGGCGGCATGGGAATCGGCTGGGATACGCACGCCCAGAACTTCGAGGGGGTCAAGGCCCTGTCCGCCGTCCTCGACCCGGCCTGGGCCACGCTCATGAGCGACCTCAAACAGCGCGGGCTGCTCGACTCCACCCTCGTCGTTTGGATGGGCGAGTTCGGGCGCACAGCTGTCATCAACGCCAACGGCGGTCGCGACCATTACCCCAACGCCTGGACGACCGTCCTCGGCGGCGGCGGCATCAAGGGCGGCCAAGTCTACGGGAAGACCGATGATGGCGGCGAAAAGGTCGCCGACAAGCCCGTCACCGTTCCCGACCTGCTGGCGACGATCGTCACAGCCCTCGGTGTCGACCCGACGAAGGAGAATATGTCCAACGTCGGTCGACCAATCCCGCTGACAGATCGCGGGGCCACACCCATCGCCGATATCCTGGCCAGCCCGTTGGAGTCCAGCCTTTAGGGATCAGGCACGAAACAAGTTCCGATTTTCGCCGTAGGACGGACTTCTAGTCCGTCCTGTCAAAGACGGACTGGAAGTCCGTCTTACGTTAGCTGCTGCCCGACGTGTACTGGGGGACTCGACAGCTTGAAGACTGGACTCCCACGGGAGTTTATGCGGCATTGTCTGACACGTCCCGCTTCACGCCGATCAGCATCACCGCGACCAGACTCATAATGAACAGCAGCAGGCTGGCGAAGCCCAGCGAGTTCGGCACCAGCAGGTAGCCGAGGACGCCCAGTGCCGCAGTAATGCCCAGGACCGGTCGCAGAGAAGTGGCACTCGACGCGGTGCGAATGCGGCGGACGACCCACACGGTCAGCAGCCCCCAGCAGAGCGACCAGAGCCACGTCAGTGAGCGGGTCCAGGCGGCGCGGGGGCGGAGCGAGATCGTCAGTTGCGGGGAACCGCCGACCTTCGAGAACACGGTTTCGGAGCCCACGGTCGGGATGGTGATCGGCAGGGAGAG
>JAYTWO010000356.1:0-7940 GCA_043743415.1 Planctomycetota bacterium | reverse complement strand
AAGATCACCGTCAAAGCCCTAACCGATGAAGAGTCGGACGCCATGCAGATGAGCTTCCCGGTCTACGTGCATGGGATGCTCAAGACGGAATCATTTAGCGGGGCACTGCGCCCGAATGAAACCATCGGTCGATTGGAGATCAACGTCCCCGCTGAGCGACGACCCGAGCAGTCGCGGCTCGAGATCCGCTACTCGCCGACGCTGGCCGGGGCGATGGTCGATGCACTGCCGTACATGGTCGACTACCCGTACGGCTGCACCGAGCAGACGCTGAATCGGTTCCTGCCGACGGTGGTCACCCTGCGCATCCTTCAAAACATGAAGCTCGACTTGAAGGCCATCCGTGACAAGCGGACGAACCTCAATGCCCAGGAGATCGGCGACGATCCGCAGCGGGCCGAGGACTGGAAACGCCTGACCAAGAACTGGCACCGCGAGGCCAAGAACCCCGTGTTCGACGAGGCCGAAGTGGCCCGCATGGCGAAGCAAGGCGTCATCGACCTGATCGCGATGCAGTGCAGCGATGGCGGGTGGGGCTGGTTCAGCGGGTGGGGCGAGCATTCATGGCCGCACACGACGGCCACGGTGGTGCATGGGTTGCAGGTGGCCGTCAAGAACGACATCGCCCTGCCTCCGGGTGTGATGGAGAACGGTGTTGCGTGGCTGAATCGGTATCAAGCCGAGCAGGTGGCTCTGCTGCAAGAAGGGGAACGCCACGCGAAAGACCCGAAGCGAGAGGCTCCGTACAAGTCGCAGGCCGACAACATCGACGCGATGATCTATTCGGTCCTGACCGACGCCGCTCCCAATGCCGTGGCGGCCAAGGGCGACGCGACCACTGCCGAGATGCGGCGGTTCCTGTACCGCGACCGCACGAAGCTCACGCTCTATGGGGCCGCGCTATTCGGCCTGGCACTGCACTCGCAGGGCGAAGTCGAGTCGCGGGACATGGTCATCCGCAACATCGACCAGTTCCTCGTGACCGACAACGAGAACCAGACGACGTACATCAACCTCCCCGATCACGGGTCGTACTCCTGGTACTGGTACGGCGACACGATTGAGGCCAATGCCTGCTTCCTCAAGCTCATCACGCGGGTCAATGCGCAAGACCCCCGGGCCAGTGGGTTGGTCAAGTACCTGCTCAACAACCGCAAGAACGCCAGCTACTGGAACAGCACACGCGATACCGCGCTGTGCATCGAGGCCCTGGCCGAGTACCTCGTCGCCAGTGGTGAAAGCCAGCCGAACCTTTCGGTCGAGGTCTGGATTGACGGCGAGAAGAAGCAGACCGTCGAGATCACGCCCGAGAACCTGTTCAGCTTCAACAACAAGCTGGTCATCGAAGGCGAAGCGGTCACGACTGGCAAGCATGTCGTCGAACTGAAGAAGACAGCCACGAAGCCGGGTTCGGCCAGCCCGCTGTACTTCAACGCCTACCTGACGAACTTCACGCTCGAAGACCACATCACCGCTGCTGGACTCGAAGTGAAGGTGAACCGCAAGTTCTACAAGCTGACACAGAAGAAGGATGCGACTGCCACGGTGCAGGGAGCGCGCGGTCAGGCGATCGACCAGAAGGTGCTCAAGTACGACCGCACCGAACTGGCCAACCTGTCCGAGGTGCAGAGCGGCGACCTGCTCGAAGTGGAACTGGAGATCGACTCGAAGAACAACTACGAGTACATCCTGTTCGAAGACCTCAAGGCAGCAGGCACTGAGCCGGTCGATGTGCGCAGCGGCTACATCCCCAGTGCCTTCGGAGCCTACGTCGAGTTCCGCGACGAGCGGGTGGCATTCTTCGTCCGCCAGTTGACGCGCGGCAAGCACAGTCTGAGCTACCGCGTCCGAGCCGAAATCCCCGGCCAGTTCAGCGCCCTGCCGACCCGGGCCAGTGCGATGTACGCCCCGGAGATCAAAGCCAACTCGGACGAGATGCAGCTCAAGATTCGTGACATGGACTGAGTATTCCGACGCTCGCAGTGTCACTCAACGCCAAAGCCCAGGGGTTGCAACCCCTGGGCTTTTCTCGTGCATGTCCCACAGTGAAATTAGATCATCCAGAGTTCGAATCCGTTGGTTCCATTGTCCGCAGAGAAGAACAGCTTGCCGTTGCTGACAATCATGCCGCTGGGGGTACTGCTTTCAGAGCCGAAGTTGATATCGCGAGACCGGACTGTTCCCACCGCTGTGCCATCGGACTCCCAGAGTTCGTAGCCGGATGTCCCGTCATTGGCCGTGAAGTACATCTTTGTACCCACTTTGATGAACTGGGAGGGATACGAACCATTCAAGGCCGTGGGGTTGATGTCCTTGAACAAGAACGTGCCCGCGCCAGTCCCATTACTCTTCCACAACTCATTCCCCTTGACGGGATCGAAAGCTTGGAAGTAGAGAAAATTGTTGTAAGCGAACAGATTGGAGGGAGCCGAACCCGCCGCCCCCGGAGTCAGATCCCCGACCAGAGTCGTCCCGGCAGCCGTTCCGTTGCTCTTCCACAGTTCCACGCCTTGCAACACGGTCGTGGCCTGGAAGTACAGAACCCCGTTCAAGACAGTCAGGAACTTCGGGTTCGAACCGACGTTGACCTTGGTTTCGATATCCTTCACCAGAGTCGTTCCGGCTGTGGTTCCGTCTGTTTTCCAGAGTTCGAGTCCGGTGGTCCCACTGTTGGCGGTGAAGAACAGGCTACTGCCCATCGGTGTAAAGGTCGTGGGAGTGGACGAATCGATCCCCACCCGAATGTCTTTCACCAGTGTCGTCCCTGCCAGCGTGCCATCGCTCTTCCAGAGTTCCGCACCATTGGCAACAGTAGTCGCTACGAAGAACAGCGTGTTGTTGAAGTTGAACAGGTTCGTGGGGCTAGACCCGGGGAGCCCCACATTGATGTCCTTGACCAGCACTGTGCCTGCTGCGGTGCCATCCGACTTCCAGAGTTCGAGGCCCTTGACCCCGTCGGTGGCCTGGAAGTAGAGCGTGCCGTTGACATTGGTGAGTTGGATGGGGTTCGAACTGCCGACTCCCCCCCTGATGTCCTTGACCAGCACGGTGCCCGCGTCAGTGCCGTCACTCTTCCAGAGTTCCAGCCCTCTGACCGCATCATTGGCGGTGAAATACAGGGTGCCGTTGACGTTAATGAGATTCGCCGGATCGGACCCCGCCGAACCGGCACGAATGTTCTTCACCATCTTGGTGCCCACGGAGGTGCCATCCGTCTTCCACAGTTCGGTCCCCTCCAATCCGTCCGTCGCGGTGAAAAAGACCGTGCCGTTGACATCGGTCAGGTTTTTCGGATTCGAAGAACTGGAAGGCTGGGGGGTGCTAAAGATGTCCACCAGCAGCGCCGTGGGTTGCAGCACAGTCGACACGGCGGCGATGCCGTTGGCGATGACGGTAATCTGGTAGGTGCCCGTCACCGGGAACCCGGCAGGCATCTTGAACAGCACAGACGAGCTGGCCAGGGACACGCTGGGGGTCCATTTCGTCGTCTTGGCATACTTGACGACACCCAACGAATTCTGCAGGCGAACGATCGGATAGTTCGTGGCCACCCCTTCGTCATCTCCGTAGATGGCCCCTTCAGAGATTCCCGTCAGACGGGTGCCGCTCAAAATAAACGTGTCCGAAACCCCCACTTGCGCGATGCCGGTCATCACTGGTGCCCAGCTAGCCTGGGGATTCCCGACCACGGCTTCGGGGGTGTATTCCCACACCGCTCCACCGGTATTGAACAGCACACGACCGTTCGGCAACATCAGCATGTGCCCCATGTCCTGCGGGTTGTTGGCAAACAAGGCCCCGACAGGCCCTCCCACCGGAGTGACATCGGTGAACGTATTTGTGACATAATCGTACTCGTACAACTTCGACGGTCCTTGAGGAGCCGCCGTGGCACCGGCCATGAACAGGAATTTCCCATTCGGCAGCATCACCCCCGGAGCGTCGGTGGATCCGATCCCGCCCGGCAGGCTGGGGCCAGTGATCCAAGTCCCCGAGGCCGGCCGGTAGATGGCCGACTTGCCAGTGCCCCCGATCTGGAGAACATTCCCATTGGGGAGCAGCGTTCCGACCCCCAGCTTGTACCCCAGCGCAGCGCTCGTCAAACCCGCCGGAGGATCGGCAGTGAAGACCCAAGTCCCAGTCGCCGGGTTATACTTTTGGGCCACGCCGATTCCGGTCGAACTGTACGCCAACACGCTCCCGCCCGGCAGCGTCAGCCACGTTTCCTCATTGCTGCTAGAAAACTTGCTCCCGGTGGCCCCCCAACTGTCCGAAGCTGGGTCGTACAGGAAGGTCTCTCCGGAATACGTGTAGCCGCACAATACGAGTCCATTTTTCAGCAAGACCGCTGGCCCCACTGGTGACCCCTTCCCCAAGATCGGATCCTTCGGAAACGGCGCAGTCTCTTTCCAGGTGTTGGTGACCGGATCGTAGATCTCCGAGCGGCCGGTCGAGGTCTTCACGAGTTGAGGATCGGCTTCGAGAGCGGGATCGGGGACCACTCCACTCCACTCCCCCCCCACGACGAACACCTTTCCATTGGGCAGGACGACCGACCCGGCACCGAGTCGTTCGTTATTCATCGACGCAATCGTCGACCAGGTTCCGTTGACGTAGTTCCCCAAAGCATCCGGGGTCAGCTTCCGCCACTCATTGCTCAGGCCGATCCCGTTCGTATTCGGGTTCCCGAACGGTTGCAGATAGGAAGTCTCCACCCCCCTCACCATCACGGTCCCGTCCGTGAGGAGCATCATCGTGCCCGACGCTCCGTTGGGAATGGGATTGGTCAACTGCGTGAAGACCCCCGCCAGCAACTGGCGATTCTCCAGAACTTCCACCCGCGCAGCCACCCGGTTGTGAGTCGACGCGGACTTCCGGCGACGCGACGAGGAAAGAGACTTCACCGCGTTTGCAAGACGAATCGCCAAAGGAGTGCGCATAGGGGCGGCTCTGTGGAATCAAGAGTGAGGAAGGCAGACATCAGAATTCTCGGTCCCAAAAGGTCGGGACTTGAGAAACAATTGCACCGGGTCTAACGATCAGCCCGGTTTACCACAGCAGGAGATCAAGTTGTAGTGGAAAGTCTACGAACTCTCCAAGTATGATGCAAATGTCTCAAGTCGACCCCTGAACACACAAAATACGCGTGCTCTTCAGTTTTCAGGAACTTTCCCGGTAAGATGCAGTCTCTCCCCTTCGGTTTCGCTTTTCCGCGATCGCTGGACACTTGGTGCATGACCCGTTTGCCTCCCGATCCTGGTGCTGCCAAAGCGGAAGCGAAAGCTGCCGCCAGGGCGGCACGCCAACAGGCTGCCGAGGAACTTCGAAAGCAGGCCGAAACCCGCGCCGAACTCCGCCAGCAGCTCATTGACGGCCCACGCCAGGACATCCGTCACAGCCTCCCAGGGATGGGGGTCAGCTTTCTGGTGCATCTGGTGTTACTGGTGATCCTGGGATTCACGGTGTACCACGTCGATCGGCCCAAAGCGGCTGACGAGCCCGTCGATCTCTGGCTAGGGCCCTTGGCCCCGCTGGGGACCGAAGACTCCGATCTACCCGTCGAGGTCAAACTCCCCTCGCTCGCTGACGAAATGCGAGCTGCGGCCCGTCTGGCGGCGGCCAACACACCTGTGGCCGTCGCGACCGACGACAACGCCCGGCCCACAGTGAGTCCGGTGAGTGTCACCGGAGCGCTCGGCGGGCGGGGCCATGGCGGGCGTGGGAATGCCAATGGCACCGGCACTGGAGAGGGTACCAACACCACCGGCGTCGCGGGGCCGCGCGATCCCGCACGCGAGGCGCTGGAGCGAGCCCTCGCCTGGATCGTGCGACAGCAACAGCCCGATGGCCACTGGAGCATGACCGGTCCCTACACCGAAGGGGCCGAAAGCCGCGAGGCCGACACCGACACCGGGGCCACTGCTCTCTCGCTTCTGGCTCTGCTCGGGGACGGCCACAGCCCGATCGCGGGCAAGCACCAAAAGGCGGTCGACAAGGGGGTCCGCTGGCTGATCGGGCAGCAGCAGCCCAACGGCGACCTGTTCGACAGCAGTGAGCAGGGCCGCTCCGCCCACTTCTACGCCCACTCGCAAGCCACAATCGTCCTCTGCGAGGCGCTGGCCCTTTCCGGCGACGAATCGATCCGCCCCGCTGCCGAGAAGGCGGCTGCGTTTCTGGTGGCCGCCCAAAATTCCCGACTTGGCGGCTGGAAGTACCGACCGCTGGGAGCCGAAGGGATCGGCGACACCTCCGTCACCGGCTGGGCGTTGATGGCCCTGCACACGGCCCGAATCGCCAAAATCCATGTCCCGCCGGAGACGTTCCTGCTGGCGTCGAGCTTCCTCGACTCCGCCCAAGTCGATGTCGCCGATGCCTCGCGCTACCGCTACCGCCCCGATGAACCGTCGCAGAAGGAGCAGTTGTGGTCGATGAGCGCCGAGGGATTGCTGTGCCGACAATGGCTCGGCTGGCCCCGCAAGTATGAGGCCTTCACGAAGGGGCAGGAGTTTCTGACCTCGGAGGTCAACCGCCCCGTCTGGGCGGAGGGCCAGCGGAACGTCTACGCCTGGTACTACACGGCCCAAACCCTGCACAACCTCGGCGGCGACGCCTGGAAATCCTGGTTCGCCCACACCCAGGGTCTGCTCCTCAAGCACCAAGCCGCTGGCGGCGGCAAGACCGGCGGCAGCTGGCACCCCACCAAACCCAAAGGGGCGTTCCTGGAATGGAGCGAAGGGGCCGGGCGGCTGTATTTTACCGTGATGTGCGTGCTGATTCTGGAGACGCCGAACCGGCACGCTCCGGTGTATGGGGAGTGAGGTTCGGGACTGCCGAATCCCATTTCGCACCGCTGGGTCGGGCAATCCCGCATCCTGCGTGGAAGACCCGGCTCTTCAGATCAGTGGTGATCAGCGGAGATCCGTGTTCCAAATCCTCTTTTCTCCCGTATGAAGATCAGAGAGGATAAACCGCTTCCACTCCAGTTCGCCCTTCCTGCCGAAATTGATGAGGTAGCCAATCGGCTGGTGAGCGATTCGCATGTAGTTGAAGAGTTGAGCTTCATGTTCGGGAAGCAGACCAGAAACCGCCTTGATCTCGACTGCAATGGCATTGAATACGAACAGATCAGGTTTGTACTTCGTCTGCAACTCCCTCGATTTGTAAGACATCACCAACTCAGACTTGGTCTGAAATGGGAGTTGACGCAATTCGAGTTCGATTTCCAGGCTTTGCTGGTACACCTCTTCTGCCATGCCGTAGCCCAACTGATGGTAGACCTCAAACGCCGCCCCCATCAACTGATAGCCTTCTTCCTTCAACACGTGATTGGCCCCTGATGGTGAATGCTTGAAAAAAGGAGGATGGCTGGAACACTAATCTGCACTAATCAACACTAATCCGGAGTCTAATGGATCGCGTTCTGCTTTTTCGGAGATCAGTGGTTATCAGTGAAGATTAGTGTTCCAATTCCTCCTCTGTGGCCCTACTTCCCCCGTGGATACCCCGGCAGGTACTTGGCTTTCGGGTCGCTCGGGGGTTTGTCGAGGGCGAGGTAGCTGAAGAGATCGGCGAGTTCTTGGGGGGTGATCTGCTTTTCGAGCTGCTCGGGCATCATCGAGACTTCGCTGACCTTGTAGACCTCGATCTGGTCTCTGGGGGATGGTTTCTTATGCGGCGTCGCGATTTCGGACGACTTCTTTGGGTGGTGGTGGTAACGTGGCGGATGACTCGACATCTCCTGCTTCCCGATGACGGTTTTCCCACCATTGTCCAAAGCGAAGGAGTGATTCCCGTGCTGGCTTGAGACCGGGATTTGAGATATTGCGGCGAGACGGTTCAATGGGCAGGGCCAGCGCGTACTATTCCGTGATCCCCAGCACTGTTTCGAGCAGGAACGCATCGTTCCAGGCGCAGCTGCGGCGTTTCATGACGGTGCTGAT
>JAYTWO010000355.1:0-7040 GCA_043743415.1 Planctomycetota bacterium | reverse complement strand
GATGTCGTCGGCGGTGACGTGGGTGCGGCCAGCCATCAGGGCGCGGGCTTTGGCGCCGAGGACGAAGTATTGGGCGGCGCGCGGGCCGGCGCCCCATTCGACATATTGTTTCACGAAATCGGGCGCGACATCGCCCTCGGCTCCGCGCTGGCGGCGCGTGGCGCGGACGAGGTCGAGGGCGTAGGCGAGGAGATGGCTCGCGATGGGGACGTCGCGGACCATCGCTTGCGCGGTGAGGAGATCGGCGGCGTTGAAGATGGCGTTGACGGTGGGTTTCGCGCGGCCGGTGGTGCGCTGGATGACCTCGAGTTCCTCGGCGCGCTCGGGGTAATCGACGGTGATGAAATACATGAAGCGATCCTGTTGCGCCTCGGGGAGCGTGTAGGTGCCCTCCTGCTCGACGGGGTTTTGCGTGGCGAGAACGAAGAAGGGTTCCTCGAGGTCGTAGGTTTTGTTGGCGACGGTGACGCGGTGTTCCTGCATGGCTTCGAGCAGGGCGGCCTGCGTCTTGGGCGGCGTGCGGTTGATTTCGTCGGCCAGCAGCACGTGCGTGAAGATCGGCCCCTGCATGAACTGGAACACGCGGCGACCGGTCTCGGGATCGTCTTGCAACACATCTGTCCCGGTGATGTCCGAGGGCATCAAGTCCGGGGTGAACTGGATGCGGCGAAAGCTCAACTGGAGGATCTTGGAGATCGTGCTGACCAAGAGCGTCTTCGCCAGACCGGGGACGCCGACCAGCAGGCAGTGCCCCTTGCTGAACATGGCCAGCAGCAGTTGGTCGACGACATCATTCTGGCCAATGATGACTTTGCCGATCTCCTCTTTCATGCGGGCGTAGGCATTCGCCAAGCCGCGAATGGCCTGCGCCTCGCGCTCACGCAGATCGTCAGCAGAAACAGCGGTGTCGTTTTCAGAACTCATGGCAGCCTATGGGCAGGGTCACACGGATGGAGAGCCGCTTATGTTAGGGACCGGACTGACCGCTGGAAAGGGCCGGAGAGCCTTCACGCGAACCCTTCCCTCGTTTAGCTGCGACGCGAAGTCTTCGGCGCGGAGCCTCCGAGCGTCGCATTCCTGAAACGCGTAAATCGAGAGTTCGTCTTGACGGCGAGTCGATTTCTCGGGCATAACGCGGCTCGATTCGGAAGTTTTCTCTGGCAAGGAGGCTGGAGCATGCGGCGAGTGATGGCTTGTGGATTCATTGGCACGTACCTGCTGGTACTGGCGTTCGGTCTGTTCAGTCATGCGCTGGGCTACAAGTCGACCAGCCATGTCGGGATGTATTTCGTGGTGTGGGATATGTACTGCGGCTGGTGTGGGTATGAGGTTCGCCACCACATCATCGCTCAGGGGGAAAGCGGTCAGTATTACGAGGTCACGCCGCCGCCGTGGGGCGAATTCGTACCATTTGGATCGGCCAGCCGCCATCACTATGACGGTGCGGCGTCTTTCACGGGCACACTGGCTGCCCATGTGCTCGACCACACGGAACACGAGCCGATCAATGAGGTGATCCTCGTCGAGGAAGCCTGGTCCAAGAAGTACAACCTGCCCGCGTCGACCTACGAGAGTCGCTACGAAACGCCCCTCGAAAAGCAGAGCTACTTCCGCCCTCGCCTGTTGCTCTCCGCCGATGGCACGATCCGGGAGCGCTACCTCGATTGGACGGGCTGGCTGGCTCATCAGGCGGTGATCGACAACCCCCGCCTGCAAAAAGACATGGCTGGAAGGCCGTTCCTGACGATGCCTGGCGTGCGGCGAGTGAGCCACTCTGCGCCGTAGCCACGTTCACCAGAACGTGGGAAACCAGAACCCACTTCCCACACAGAGAAGACTTCCGAAGTCTTCGGAGACTTCGGAGACTTCGGAAGTCTGCTGGCACCCGCGAACGTAGCGACGACTGCCCCACAGGTGATGACCATGTCCCACATTGCTGCACACTCCGAGACCTCCCCCCCTTCCGCTTCCGAGGCGAGCATCTGGGCTCGTATCGAGGCGTTCTTCTTCGCCAATGAACGCCCCGTCGGGCTGGCGCTGGTGCGGATGCTGCTGCCGCTGGTGCTGCTGATCCCCACGCTGCACCGCGTGTTCCGCGTCCGCGAGCTGTACTCGCTGGCCGGTTCCCCCACTCCGATCTGGAACAACTACGGACAACCGGATTACCTCCCCCTCCCGACAGCCCCCGTGGCGGCGGGCTTGTATGCCCTCTTGATCCTGTCGCTGGTCTCGGCGAGCATCGGCTGGCGGACGCGGACCTCGCTGTTGATCTCCGGCCTGCTGATTTCCTACTTCGGGATGGTCGACCTGATCAGCACGATGACCAAGTTCGTGGTCATTGCCGTTCATGTCCTGCTCTTGCTATCGATGTCCGATTGCGGGCGAATATGGTCGGTCGATCGCTGGTTCGCGAGGCGGCGCGGCCTCGACTGGCTGGAGACCGGACCCGCCTGGCCGCGTCGACTGATTCAGATTCTGATCGGCGTCGTCTATCTGGGAGCCGCCGCCACCAAGCTGCACACCCCAGCCTTCTTCTCGGGAGATCAACTGCGGTTCTGGATGCTGTCGAATGTGAATACGGCGAATCCGGTGGGCGAGTACCTCTCGCAATATCCGGGTCTGATCCTGACGATGGCCTATGTGACGATTGTGTGGGAGATCCTGTTCCTGTTTACAGCGTGGAAGGGCACGGCCCGAACGATCATGCTGGGGCTGGGACTGTTCTTCCACCTGATGACCAGTTTCACGCTGGGGCTGATTGTGTTCCCACTGGTGTACTTCACCGCCTACTGGGCCTGGTATGAGCAGCCCGACCATCGGAAATGGATGGCGAGGTGGCACCGCTGGTTCGGCCAGGACTTCCGCGAGCAGTGGTCCGCCTCCGACGCGTTGACCCCGGTGAGTCCCCGCTGGCGACTCCCGAGCCTGCTCACCTGGGCCACCTGTGCGGGCGGGGCCATCGCTCTGGGGGTATGGATCGACCACACCTCCGACCCCTTCGGCCAGCAGCGCCCCGAGGGACGCTACACGCTCCAGCGGATCAGCGAGGAGCGACTGGTGGAACTACTGCGTAACGATCAGCAGGTGCATGTGACCGACAAGGTGTTCGCCCTCGACATCGGCTCGGTAATGTTCAACGACAACCTCGTCGATCGCAAGACAGTCTTCCGCTACGGGGAAAAAGCCATGATCCAATGCAGCCTGATGCCGCCGCATGAAGACCTGTATATGGAGGTCAATCTGCGCAACGAAGAGGAGCAGATCGTGCGCCGTCTGTGGCAGGTCGTGTCGCGGGAGAATCTGCGGGGTCACTTCTGGTTCGAGATGGAGGATTCACTGGCTCCTGGCCTGTACTCAATCGTGATCAAGATTAACGGAGCCGATGCCGGTCGAAGGTCGCTGGAACTGCTGGCAGATGCCGCGGAGAGCTCTGTCGACGCGAGCGTCTCCGCCCGGCCTGAAAGTGAGTTGCTGCCGGTGGCAACCACGTTTTCGCCGGTTCGGTGAGGGCGTGCAACAGAGTGTGTACGACTCACGTCCCGTGGGACGGGCTGGAAGCCTATGCCACGGTCCTCACCACAGCCACCGGAACAACACCATATGGACCTCGGACTGCAAGACAAAGTGGCACTCGTGACCGGTGGGTCGAAGGGGATCGGCTTGGGGATCGTGCGGCGGTTGATTGCCGAAGGGGCTCGTGTCGCCAACGTCAATCGCAGCGAGGCCGAGGGGCGGGCGCTGGAACGGGAGTATGCGGACCAGGGCCGCGAGTGCTTCTTCATCCCCGGTGATTTGGCGGATGTGAACGCCTGCCGCCATGCCGTCGAGCAGACGCTCCAGCGATTCGGTCGGTTGGATCTTCTCGTCAACAATGCCGGGGTCAACGATGGCGTGGGGCTGGATGCCGGAGTGGATGAGTTTGTCGACTCGCTGCGGCGAAATCTGATTCACGTCTACGCGATGGCTCACTTCGCACTCGACGCACTCAAGCAATCGCGTGGCGTCATCATTAACATCGGCTCCAAGGTCTGCGAAACCGGCCAGGGCGGCACCTCCGGGTACGCCGCTTCAAAGGGGGGCATCAATGCCCTGACCCGCGAGTGGGCCGTCGACCTCGCCCCGCACGGGATTCGCGTCAACGCCGTGCTGCCCGCTGAGACCTGGACCCCGCTCTACGAACAATGCCTGGCTGTCATGCCCGACCCCGCAGCTGCGAAGGCGGAGATGGAGCAGCTGATCCCACTGGGGCGGCGATTCACGACGATTGAGGAGCTGGCCAATATGGTGGTGTTCCTGGCCTCGCCCTGTTCGAGTCACACGACGGGTCAGATCATCTTTGTCGATGGCGGATACACGCACCTCGACCGGAAGTGTACGGCGCGAAGCGAAGTGGCTTCGTTCGGAGCTGCCGCCAAGTAGGCGACATCGCTCCGCGACTGGCATTCTTCCTCCTCGGTCCCCAGTTCCGCTCTCATCCTGAGACACAACTCGGCGAGGCCACGGCATTGTCGGCGGCCCAGGCCACGCTGAAGGGGTGCATTCGCCAATTGGCGGTACTCCGTCGTCTCTGCTCCCTCTCCCCCGCAGTGACTCTGTTCCCCGGTGTTCAAGCCGATGGCGGGGGAGAGGGAGCAGAAGCTGGCAGCTGACTACGTTTCTGATGCACACACCCAGCGATGACGGAGAAATCGCCGACACTGCCGACTCTCGACTCTCGCCCCCCGACTCCCCATGATGCGCAGCATCCACACCGTTCCCTCCCAGGCAGCCCGCTCGATGGACCGCGAATCTGTTTTCTCCGCGAGCCTCGCTTTCTTCCTGGCTCCGATTCAGCGCTACCTCGAAGACCCTTCTGTCACCGAAGTGATGGTCAACGGGGCCAATGAGATCTACATCGAGCAGGCCGGTCAGCTGCGGGCCACCGGGTCGTCGTTCGAGAGCGAGCATGCTCTCGAATCGGCGGTCCGCAACATTGCCCAATTCGTGGCCCGCGAGGTCGACGCCCAGCATCCGATCCTCGACGCCCGGCTGCCCGATGGATCGCGCGTGCATGCCGTGTTGCCGCCGTGTGCCCGGCAGGGGACGTACCTCACCATTCGCAAGTTCCGCCGCGATGCGTACTCGCTGCCCGACTTCATCCGCCTCGGCAGTATCTCCCCCGCAGCGGCGGAGTTCCTGACTCTCTGTGTGCGGCTGCGAAGGAACACGTTGATCTCGGGCGGCACCGGCACGGGGAAGACTTCGTTCCTCAACGCCCTCTCCGGAGCGATCCCGGAGACCGAGCGGATCGTGGTCATTGAGGACAGCTCGGAACTGCAACTGGCGCAAGCACACTGCCTGACGCTGGAGTCGCGGCCCGCGCTGGCGGATGGGACCGAGGCGATCGACATTCGCGACCTGTTCAAGGCGTCGCTCCGCATGCGACCCGACCGGATCATCGTCGGCGAAGTGCGTGGCGGCGAGGCCCTCGACCTCGTGCAGTCGATGATCAGCGGCCACGCGGGGAGCCTCTCCACGATCCACGCCACCAGCCCGCGCGAGTCATTGCTGCGGCTGGAGACGCTCTCGCTGATGTCGGACATCGACGTGCCGATCTACGTGGCGCGGGTGCAGATCGCCTCGGCGATTTCGCTGATCGTGCAACTCGAACGCTCGAACGAAGACGGCAAGCGACGGGTCGTGCGGATCGCCGAGCAACTCGGCCTCGACAAGGAGAACCACTACCGGCTCACCGATCTGTTCAAGACCGAATGGGAACGCCGCCCCGACGGAACCCCGCAACCGGTCCTCAAACCGACCGGTGAGGTGGCGAGTTTCGCGAGCGAACTGGCCGATCATGGGTGGGAGACGGCGGCGGGGTTGTCGCGCGTGGTGTGGGGGTTGTCGTGAGGCAATTCGGAATCTGAACCGATAAACTGACCTGACGCCGTCTCGAAAGTCGGGAATGAGTGCATGCGATGGCAGCACCAGTTCAGTCGAGAATCATGAAGTTTCTCGCGAGTTCAGGACTCAACAGCCATTCAAAGGAGATGTAAAGTGCCCCAAAAGTTCTACAGCGTGTTCGTCAGTTCGACCAACGAAGACCTCAAGGAAGAGCGGCTGGCGGTCTTCGATGCTCTCATGAAGTGCAATTGTTTTCCTGTAGGAATGGAACGCTTCCCGGCTTCACCCTGCAAGTCACTTGAGTTGATCCAGAACTATATTGACCAGTGCGACTACTTCGTTCTGGTCAGCGCTGGCATCTACGGATCAATCGTGCCAGACCAAGACAATAGGATTAGCTACGTCGAATGGGAGTACGATTACGCAAAGAAGAAGAAGTTGCCGTGCTATTCATTCGTCGTTCAAGATGTCGGCCAGCTTCTCAATAAGAAGGTGGACACGACCAATGGAAAGCTGCTGGACGCGTTCCACAAGAAGATCAAAGGCGATAGCAACGTCAATTTCTACACATCCGCCGATGACCTGAAGGCTTCTGTCCAGCATGCATTCCGGACCCCCCATCCAGCGATTGGATGGATTCGTGGAGACAGCGTATCGAACACAAGCCCACTCATCGGTGCCTGGGAATTGGAGTCCTGCAAAGTCAGGGACTGGAACGGATTGAGAACTGTCAAGATATTTTCCTCGAACGAGTTCATGTGGATTCAGTTTGACAAAACCAAATGCACTGGATTCATTTGTGGATACTACGAACGCTATGTGTACGACGGATTGTCGATTCGTGAGGTGCCTTGCGAAACCAGCTTCCCAGTCATCAAGGAGAAGTCGCAAGAGCTCCGCATCAATGTTGAAGGTGACGTACTCACCATAGAAGGTCCATTGTCAACGGGAGTTCACATTAAGGAGAAGTGGCGTCGTATCGATTGGTCGGAGGTCATCGAGCTTCCAGACAAGGGATTGTGGGGATAGTCAGCGGTGGAATCACAATCCGGCCTGACGCGGGGTGGCACAGGTTGGCTCGCTTTGGAGCCTACCTGTGTGCCTTGGCACAAGAGGTTCACTCGCGATACGATCTTCCCGAGCAGACCTCTTCCGGC
>JAYTWO010000354.1:0-8220 GCA_043743415.1 Planctomycetota bacterium | reverse complement strand
ACCTCCACCATGCGGACATGCTCCGCTGAGGTCGCCTCATCCGGAATCCGACCGACGCGGATCGTCAACTGGCGGAGCTTGAGGCGGGCGGCGAGTTCCATGGCCTCGGTCAGATCGTGGACACGGGTATCGATGGCCTCGAAGTCATACAGCGGGCGGGTGAGGGAGTACGTTGCTGTGGCCACCTTGAGATTCCGCTCCTCGACATAATGCACGAGTTGCTTGAGGGCCGTCGCACCGAACTCAGTGGCCGTCACTTCGCGGGCCAGGTCGAACTGGATGCCCTCCGCCCCGATGAGCGCAGCTGTGCTGATGGCCTGTTTGAGGGGCAGGCGGAAGGGGGCAGTGGCGACGGCGATGCGAAAACGGGGCATGGAGGGGGCTGGCACTTCCGAATGATGTGTGACGCGACCATCGAGGATCCACCGAATCCCGACAGAGAGATCGTGCGCGAAAGGGTCCGTCGCCGCAAGTGCCGCGACGATGACCGGCAAACAGTCGGCGGGTTTGTCAGACTGGGCAGGAGGTCCACCCCGGTGCTGTGAACAGGATGAATGGAGTCGTGACTGGCACGGCGCTAGCCCAATGGCTGATACGGGGCGTGGGACAGATGCCCCACGCCGAACGGATCGACCTCAATCGTGTTCACAGCACTGGCCTCGCCCTCACCAGATCGTAGGCAGTTCCCAGACTCCGAGGGAACGCTATGATTGTCACGACTCTCGCTTCCCGCTGACCGCTGACCGCTGACCGCTGACCGCTCATCACTGATGACCCACACGTTCCTCCAATTCGGCCCCCGGATCACCGTCCTGCCCGTCGTCCATGGCAGCGGCGACTTTGCGCTGGAGGTGCGGCGGGTTTTGTTGACTGAGAAGTTCGACTGTCTGGCGGTGCCGCTGCCGGAGTCGTTTCAGTCGGCGGTTGAGGAGGCCATCGAGGCCCTGCCGACGCCGACGATTGTGGTGCGACCCGAAGAGGCCGGGTATCGACCCGATGCCTCCGAGGATGACGACGCTGAGTCCCACCCACTGGCCAGCTACGTCCCCATCGACCCTTGCCAGCCAGTGATCGCCGCCTTGCGGTTCGCGATCCAAGATCGAATGCCCCGCGCGTTCATCGACCTCGAAACCGACGGGTTCCATAATACACCGGTCGGGTTGCCCGACCCGTACGCCCTCAAAAAGGTCACGGTCGAGAAGTTCTCGGCAGCGGTGTTGCCCTCGCTGCCTCGTCCGACGAACCCGCGGCACCAGGAGCGGATCGCGTGGATGGCGCACCGGCTGCGGCAGTTGGAGCGGAAGTACCAGCGGGTGCTGTTCGTGTGCTCGTTGGCCGACTGGCCTTGGATTCGCGAAGCCTATACCGAGAAGACGCCGGTCGACGAACCATTCGAGGCCGAACACGAACCGGCGATCTACAAGGTCGCCCCCGAGACGCTGATCTTTCTGCTGGGCGAGTTGCCGTACCTGACCGGGCTGTATGAGCGGGCGCGGGCGGAACTCGACGACGACGAGAACCTGTCGATCGATGGCATTAAGGAGATGCTGCTCACCACGCGCGAACGGTACAAAGAGGAACTCAAAGGCCGCGCCCGCAATATCTCGCCGCATCTGCTCTCGAACTACCTCAAATACGTCCGCAACCTGTCGCTGATCGAGCGGCGGATGACCCCCGACTTGTACACCCTCATCATCGCCGCCCAGCAGACGGCGGGCGACCAGTTCGCCATCCACCTCGCCGAGACCGCTCGCAGCTACCCCTACCACGAGCCGCTGCATTACGACGATTTTCAGATGTCGATCGACCGGGGCCAACTGCCCGGCGGGGACATCGTGCAGTTGCAAAACCGTCTGCCGGGGAATCCCATCGAGTGGCGAACTTGCAAGCTCAACCGCCGTCCGCCGAAGCTCGACCAGATTAAGTGGGCCAACGAGTGGAACCCGTTCGGGCAATGCAGCTGGCCACCCGAGGACATCGCCATCGAGCGGTTCCGCACGCATGTGAAGGACAAGGCCCTGTCCCTGATGGGCAACGACCTCGCCCGGACCGAGAAGTTTTCAACGAGCCTGAAGGACGGTCTCGACATCCGCGAGACGCTGCGAAACTGGCACACGGGCGAGCTGTATGTGAAGATCCAGCCGCCCGCGAAGGGGACGCTGGACTGCGTGATCATGCTGTTCGATTCGCCGTCCGACCCGCGCGACTACCCGTGGCGAATTACGTGGCATGCGGAGAAGCACGACGAGTCGACGCTGTCGTTCTTCGCGACGCCGTTCTCGCAAGAGGTGATCGGTCCCGGCATCGCGACGGCGACTTACGGCGGGTCGATGTTCCTGTTCCCGCCGAGGAGCATCCCCGATCTGTGGCGCGACCCGCGGTTCGACTTCGTCGACACGCTGGAGGAGCGGCTGCTGGCCGGAGCCTGCTTCCACTCGCAGCAGACCCACATCGCGATCTTATCGGCGATGCCGCCGGGGGCCGGGTGGCGACGACTGGCCAAGAAGTACCACAAACGACTGGTCCACGTCCCGCTGAGCCAGTTCAGCCAGGAGACAATCCAGCAGTTGCGGATGTTTCACGTGCTGAACGGGCGGCAGGTGCGGAGCTATGCCGAGCATTTTATTCGCAAGGCGTAGGTCCGTTTCAGTCACCCGACGCGTCACGGCCTGTTGATTTTATCGCCCCCATCACCGCTCCCTCCCCCACTGGTCCATCCGAGGCGGAATGGTAAAAGGTTCGAGGATTAAAACAACAGGCCGGTAAGTCCCCCCGCTCGCTGCGGTTTGGCAAGCGACGAAGCAGAGCTTCGGGGAGATGCGATCCCAAGCGGAGCTTGGGACCGAGATCAGTCGCACTTCCCACCGCCGCAGCACCCGGTGGATTGCACCGGCAGGAGGTCGAGCGGGACGGGAGCGGAGGAGCAGCAGCTGGTCGGTTGCTGTGGTTGGTCGGTGAGCCACTCGAGTTGCGACTGGTAGGGCGGCAGGGCGAGTTGGGCGCGCTGGGTGTCGGTCAGGTGGGTGCGTTCGCCGCGGAGGAGTTCGGTGCCGGAGTCGTCGATGACGGCGGCCCAGGGGCCTCGGTAGATCACCTCGTGCGTGGCGTCGTCGTCGGCCACGGCGAGCGGCTTCCAGGCGCGGAGGGTCAGGCTGCGAAACTCGATGCCGTCGATGACTTGCCACGGTTCGGGTTGGCGGGCGAGGACTTCGATGCCGACGAATCCGGCCTCCTCGAAGGCCCGACCGAAGAGATCCTCGCGGAACGCCCCGCTGATGCAGCCGCTCCACAGATTCGCGTCACGCTGTAGTGCGAGGGGCACGTCGACGCTCGATACGATGTCGCTGATGACAGCCCGCCCGCCCGGCTTCAAGACGCGGAACACCTCGTCGAACAGTTGCTCCCTGTCGGACTGCTGAACGAGATTGAGGACGCAGTTCGAGACGACCACATCGACCGATTCCGAATCCACCAGCGGGGACACCGCCCGTAGTTCGTCGAGCTTGGGGGATGCAGCCAGCCAATCGCGGGAAGTGCGGATCGGCTCATCGGCCAGCCATTGATCGAGCCGGTCGAGGTCGAGCTGCAGATCCTGAATCCGCCCGCGACGGAACTCGACATTGGAGTAGCCGAGTGTTGCGGCGATCGCCGGTTGGTGCTTGCGGGCCAGTTCCAGCATCGGCTCGTTGAAGTCGATCCCGATCACCCGCCCGGTCGGGCCGACGATCTGGGCCGCGATGTAGCAGATCTTTCCACCCCCCGAGCCCAGATCAAGGACCGTATCCCCCGGAAGGACATGCTGCGACGGGTCGCCGCAGCCGTAGTCCTTCTCCAATATCTCCGGCGGGATGATCTCCAGGAAACGCGGGTCGTAGCTGACCGGGCAACAGAGGGCGGCCTCGCGCTGTTCGGCGGCGGCGGCGTAGCGGGAGCGGACGGAGGATTCGAGGGTCATGGGGAGGGGGGGATGTGGGAGAGGGGGAGGCACGCCCAGGGGTTGCACCCCCTGGGCTTTGGTTGGTAAATCGGAGTGAGCGATTCACCGGCGGTCTGAGGGCTGTTATATTTGAGCCTAACGGATCGGCAAGGCCGTTAGCGGTCCTCTTCTCTGGAAATTCTCCCACTCGACTCGACACCTCCGAGAAAGCATCCCATGGAGTTTCGCAACTGTCCGTCCTGCAAGGCGTCGGTCCTGGAGGACGATGTGGCGGACTGCCCATTCTGCGGGGCATCGATGTCGGGGAAGCCGGGTGCCAAGCCCGATCCGAAACCGGCCAGCGGCCCGGCGAAACCGCCTGCTCCTGGACTGGCCAAGCCTGGCGCACCGGCAGCGAAGGGAGCCGCTGCGGAGAAGCCCCCCGCGACCGGGACGGCCCGCACTCGCCCGAACCGCGAACCGGAACCCGAGCGGGAAGAAGATACAAGCGACCCGTTCGAGGTCGATCCCCTGGCCAACAAATCGGCGACCCAGGTCAGCGTCAAGTCGGCCAAAGGGCGGACGATCGAAGTCAAGTGCCCGATGTGCGATACGGTCGGGTTCATCGCCCCCACGCAAGCGGGCAAGGATGTCAAGTGCTGCAACCCGAGCTGCAAGCTGTCGGTGTTCAAGGCCCCCAAGCTGCCGCCCGAAGTGGTGGCGGAACCGGAGAAGCCCAAGGGGCTGTCGACGCTGATGTTGTCGATCATCGGCGTGTTGGCCGTGGCTCTGGTGGGGGGCGGGATTTGGTACTTCGTACTGCGAGAGGAGCTGAAGCCGCTCGTCGTGCCGATCGATCCCCTTCCTCCCACACCAGAGCCTGTCAAGCCCGATCCCTTGCCGGGTAATGAGGTTAAGCACCCGACGAAGCACATCGTCTCCACCGTCGCTGAAATCAAGAAGCTCTCGTTGGAGAAGATGCCCGAGACCATCGTCCAGCGCGACATCCGCAGCAAGCTCTACGGTAAGCAACTGGCGACCGAGGCGCTGCTGTCTGTGGGCGACCTCGCGAAGGCCCAGGCCCAACTCGCCAGCATGGGAGCCGGTGGTGTGCAGTACACCATCGGGCCGCTGGCGATTCTGGCCCAGCTGCAACTGGATGCGGGTGACAAGGCCGGAGCGGAAGCCTCGTTGAAAGAGGCCGTGGCTCAGTCGGGCAAGTTGCCGGACGTGGGTCGTACGCCGCTCGATGCAGTGGCGATTCTGGCCGCGACGCTGGTGCGGTTTGATCGTACTCCGGAAGCCGTTCAACTGCTGGGGCGATACGCGAAGAAGAACAGTGATGGACGGGCCACGCTGTCTCTGTTGTGGCGAGCGAGCCTTGATCGCGGGTCGTTCGACTTGGCGAGGGAGTCGTCACTGAGCCACTTGGATCTGTGTGGGAAGCCACTGTGGGTGTCGACGGCAATCCATCTCTGTCGGCATGGGCAGTGGGACCAGGCACTCGCCTGGGCCAAGTCGGCACCGGATGCCGTGACGCAGGACGGCGCGCTGGCCGCCTGGGCCGGGATGCTGGCTTCGCGACTGGTTCGCACCCCGGACCCGGCACTGGAGGCCAAGCTCAAAACGGCGACCGATGCTGCGGGCCTTTCCGCCAAGGTCCGGATGTTAGTCGCCGCAGCCGAGGTCCGGTTCCAATCCGGGGACAAGAGTATCACCCAGACCACAGCCAACGAGATTGCGACGTTGCTGGCGTTGACGCCGATTCCGCCCGTCGCCCCCATGCCCGACATGAAGGCGATTTACGACAGCAAGGGAGTCCCCTTCGCCGCATTGCCCAATCCGGGGCCGGGGACATCTCTGGCACTCGCCTTCGGCGACATCGCCGACTTGCAGATGAAGCTGGGAGACACCGCCAGCGGTTGGGCCACTCAGGCGAAGGCACTCGAAGTGCTGCGATCGGTCACACCGAGTCCGGCCCTGGCGCAGCATCTGGCGGACCAGTGCGACAAAAACGGAGAGGTCATCAAGAATCAACTCAATACGGCCTTGAAGCTCGGGAATGAAGAGGGCAAGAAGCTGCGGGCGCTGAGCCAATACCGACTCCAATGCGAAGTGATTCTCAATCTGGCGAATGACCGGTTCGCCATTCAGCAGGCCCTGCTGCGACGATCAATCCGGTACGGGCTGCACCAGGAAGTGTGGCAATATGCCCAGGACATGGAACTGAAGGAGCTGGCCGAGATGGATCCCTATCGATCCCGCTCGTCGCTGTTGACCGACTTGTACTACTCCACATTCTTCCAGGAGAAAGCCCGGAAGGACTTCGCGATCCGGGCCTACGGGGTGTACACGCCGAAGGAGCAAAAAACCGTGATGGATGCCTTGGCCACAGTCGGCCAGATTGCCCGAGCGGATTCGGAGGCTCGAACGGGAGATGCCAGCAAGGTCGCGGACATGCTGAAACCGCTGTATGTGGGAACCACCATCGACCGCCACGTCATCGATCAGCATGTGCTTGGGATGGTCGGGGAGTTGGCGAGGAAGTCGATTGGATCGAGCTATACGTACATCCAGAGATTTGGTCTGGCGGAGCCGACGATCAAGGAGGACTCGTTGCGACTGCTGGCCGGGTTGTCGATCACCCTGGGCCAGGGGCCGGAGTTGTGGAAGCTGATGGAGGATGATCTCGATATCAAGTCGACCGACCGCGCAGCAGCCTACCTCGGTTACCTGGAGGGGATTCAGGCCACGGGGGCGAAGTAGCAGAAGTCGTCACGGCTTGTTGAAAAACGTGGCATGGGCGTCTCGCCCATGCGTTTTCCCAAAGATTCACGGGCGGGAGGCCCGTGCCACGGGACATTTTCAACAGGCCGGTCAGACTTCAGCCTTCTGGCCACTCGCAGACTTCCTCTCTCTGGAAATGGAACTCGATGTCACCGGTGTTAATAACTGTCTGTGGACTCGCCGGAACGGTGGCACTCGTGGCGGTATCGGCGGTCCCGCTGGCTCGCTGGATGCATCAGCGCGAGGCGCGCGGGGCGGCTGCGGCCTTTCGACGGCAGCGGGAAGTCCTGGAGGCGAAGTTCTTCGAGCTGGCCTCTCAGTCCGGCAAGCCGCGCGGCCTGCGGTGGGTGAGATGCGACTGGCAGCCGGGGTACACCCTCGCCCGCGAGGTCCAGTCCGGTCTGCTGACCGCCTGCGTGTCGATCGAGTTACACTTCGAGGCGATCGAAGGGGGCGACATGGAGGATGTCGCCGCTGTCGGCACAGTGCGAGAGGCCTGTGCGATGTTTCACTACCAACACGGTCAATGGGGCACCGGCGGGCGAGCGCTGTTCAATATGAATGCCAGAGATGTGGTCGCGAAGTTGCAGGGGCAGTTGATTGCTGTTGAGGGAGTAGGGAGTAGGGAGTAGGGAGTCGGGAGTTCCGCTTCTGTCGCTCACCCCTCAACCGCCCCTACCGGCAGGTCCGTCCGTCACACCGACACCGGCGAAACAACCAGTGATCTCCCCCGTCCGGACGGTACTCGCGCGTCAAATCGCAGTGGGGGTTGTACCAGCAGTCGAGTTGTGGTTCGCAGTTCACGAACCGATCGACGCCGTCATTCCAGCGGTCCGCGATCCGGCACACCTGGCAACCGGACACCAGGCTGAGCAGCATCACGACCCACAGTCCACTGAGAACTCGGTTCATTGGAAGATCCAATCGCGGCCAAGTGGGTGGTCGCGATTCCGTCCCAGGGACGATCGAGCCTGCCACACATCGATCGTGGCATCGACCGACTTCGCGGTGGACTGTTCCGATTGTCGGGGAACGGACGCGGGTGTCGAGGAAAATGCCCAGACGTACCGTCAAGGTCAACGCCGTTTCCCGGCGTGTGGGTGTGTGCATCACAAAAGTAGGCAGCGTTCGGAAATTCACCACGGAGACACGGAGACACGGTGAACTCCACTCTGTGCGAGAACGCACGTGAGCCGTACTGGTCGCTGGATTGGACAGGATGAACAGGATCCACAGGATCCACAGGATGGTTTCCGCCTCTGACACAGCAGATGGGCATCCTGTTAATCCTGTTCATCCTGTCAAATCTTCCCCGTCCTGTGGCAAATTGGTGCCAGTCATCCCAGAGTTGCTCTGCTCCGTGCCTCCGTACTAATAATCCGCGAATTGTGTTCACGCTGCGCAAATTTTATGCAGCGGGGCACAGCTGTGTTTGCGAGGGCTGGGAGGGCCAAACAGACAGCTTCTTCGTCCCGGAAGGGACGTTTGAAAATAGCCCACCGCTTCAGCGGTGGGTT